>CAMDQN010000028.1 GCA_945905925.1 Singulisphaera sp. GP187 | reverse complement strand
GGTCATCGTCGTCGTCCTCCTCTTCATCATCTTCTTCTTCGTCGATGGCCACGACGGGGGGCTTCAACTTGTCCGGGTGCAGCGGTAAATCCAGGTACATAACGGGCTCCGGTGCTGGGTTGCGGTCGTGTCGGCGGGAAGAAAACTAGCAATTGCTGTGCCGGACGACGAATCGCGAATCTGGGGTGTACCCGCGGAACGGGGGCCGCTACATAGCCCGCTTCCACCGAGGAGCAGGCATGACCATCGACGGCGTTTCGCAGTCCACCGGGATCGAGCGGTTGGTCGACGTGACCGCGACCGACGACGGCATCCGGGTACTGATTCGCGACCGGAACCTCAGCACCGAGTTGGGGAGCGTCACAGTCCCCGCCGACGCGCTGATGAGCGTCCTCACCGAGCAGCCGAAGGGCTCGCAAACTATCACGGGCGCAGGTCGGGCGCTGGAGGTCGAGGTGCGGCGCAACGAGGTGTGGCTCGTTATTGGTGGGCCGGACGCGGCCGTTGGGCTGGACGACCTGATGGACGCCGTCGCCGGTGCCCTCCCTTCCGCTTGAGGTGCGGCCGTGGCCAAGCACACGTTCTTCTACACCGACGCGGTCGCCGCGCTCTGGATGGTGAAGACCTACCGCATGAAACTCCTGGCCGGCTCGTTCTGCCTCCAGCCGGAGAGCGTCGACGCCTTCCTCGACATGCTCGGCAACGGTGCCCGGCCGGAGCGGTTCGTGGTGTCCGCCGACAGCCTGCCGGTGCTCGACCCGAAGCCGGGCGACGTGGTCGAGGAGACGGCCGGCGGGAAGACCAAGGTGAAGCGGCTCGCGGCGAAGGACTTCCCGCTCGCCGGGGCGGGCTACCAGATCCTCCAGCGGGCCGGGAAGCCGTTCTTCACGCCGGATCGAGCCGGAGGCTAGCGCCCGGTGCTGTCGGCGGTCACTGCGTGGCCCTTCGAGCGTTCAACTGGGGAGGGTGCGGGATTCGGGCTTGGCGAGCGGGTGCTGGTCCTTGCGGCCGTCCGCGACCACGGCGAGCCGCCGGCCCAGCAGCCGGCAGGCGACCACGCCCACACACTCACCGCGACGGCTGGCTGGGTCCGGGTCTGCCCGCCGCGAACATCTACCGGTGGCGCCGGTCGCGGTGCCCCTTGCGGCGAAAATACTACCGTACCCCCGTACCCAATCCGCTTGGAGCCACACATGCAGTCGCTCGTCTTCGCCACACTCCTCGTCGTCGCACAGCCGGCCAAGGACGCTGCATGGGAGCCCGCTGCACGGGCGAAGGAATACCCGTGGATGTCTGTCGCGACGTGGAAGAAGATGCACGAGGGGCATATGGCACGCACCAAGAAGGGCGGCGTGGACGTGGTGTTCCTGGGCGACTCGATCACACAGGGGTGGAGCGGGGCCGGTGCCCCCGTTTGGAAGAAGCGGTTCGAGCCGCTGAACGCGGTCAACTACGGGATCGGCGGCGACACCACCCGCGAGGTGCTGTTCCGACTCAACGACGGCGTCCTCGACGGGCTCAAGCCCAAGGCCGTTGTGTTGATGATTGGGACGAACAACTTCGGCCTGCCCGGCGACTCGGTTGTCGACACCGTCAAAGGCGTCGAGGCGGTGATCGCGGCTGTGCGAAAGAAGGCCCCGGACGCGAAGGTGCTGCTGCTCGGCATCTTCCCGCGAGACAAGGCGGCGGGGACCGCGTTCCGCAAGAAGATCACCGAGGCGAACGAGGCCATCGCGAAACTCGCGGCCGGTAAGACGGTCGTGTACCTCGACATCGGGAAGAAGTTCCTTGCCGACGACAGCACCCTGACGGCCGAGGTAATGCCCGACGCCCTGCACCTATCCGAGAAGGGGTACGGCATCTGGGCTGAGGCCATCGAGGAGCCGCTCAAGACTTTGCTCAAGTGACGATCCGAGCCGGTCGCGCTGCCTGCGAGAACGTGGCAACATATCCGTCAAAGGAAATCCACTTCGTCGCCACGCACGGGACCGGGGGTTCGCCGAGCTTTGCCGGTTTTACACCTCCCTCGGCGTTCCCGTGGCGGTGATCGCCGACCTGGACCTGATCGCCGACAGCGACAAAATGCTTGCGGTCTTGGCGGCGCTCAACCCCGGTGCCGATCTCACCGCACTGATTGCGGACCTCCGGGCGCTAGGGCAAAAGTTGAAGGCGCTACCGCCGGCGATCACGGTCGAGCGGGTCAAGGAGGAGTTGAGCAGACTGGCCTCGACCGATTACACCTGGGCCACCGACGACGACAACAAGTTGCGGTCGAAGTTGAACGATCTGGAACAGCGCATCAAGCGGATTCGACGGTTGAAGGAGGGTGGTGATTATCACCGACGCGAATTCCATGCAAGAATTCCGTGCAGGTGAAGATGAATCCCGGTGAAACGACTTGAAATTCGAGGCGTTCGTCACTTTAGCTGGAGATACACATCAAGGAGCTGCCGAAGTAGGTATCCCCCGCGCGCTGATGAGTTGCCCGACGCGCAACCCATCAGCGCAACCGGGTCAGAAGTCGCGCGTGTAGCCAGCGGTCCAGCCGCCGTCCACGGTGAGGATGTGGCCGTTCATGTAGCTGTTCTCCGGGTCCGCGAGGAACAGCGCCGCGACCGCGATCTCGTCCACCGTTCCCGGTCTTCCGAGCGGAACGTGATCCAACATCCGCTGCACCGATTCCTTGAACATCCCGTTGTCGCCGTAGAAGAGTTGTCGTGTGCCCTCGGTGAGCGTCGAACCGGGCGCGATGCCGTTTATGAGCACCCCGTGCGGTCCCAACTCCAGCGCCATCGCCTTCGTGAAGTTCACCACACCGGCCTTCGCCGCGACGAACGCGCACTGAAGGCGCAGCGGCACCAACCCCGCGATCGACGCGATGTTGATGATGCGCCCGCTCTTCTGTACTCGCATGACCGCGGCGGCGGCTTTGCTCATCTCGAAAACGCCGGTCAGGTCCACCGCGAGGATGCGGTCCCACTCTTCGCGTGGGAACTCGTCCGTGGTGACGCGGTGCGCCATCGTGTTCACGCCCGCGTTGTTCACGAGAATGTCGAGGCGCCCGTGTTCCGCAGTGAGTTGCTGAATTGCAGAAGCGATCTCCGCGGGCTTCGTCACGTCAAGACGCAGCGCGCGACCGTTCGGCGTGACCGAAGCAGCGGCTTGCGCTTCCGTGAGAACGAGGTCGGTGTAGTAGACGACGCTGCCATTCCGTGCGAGGCGGTCCGCGATGGCCTGCCCGATGCCGCGGGCCGCGCCGGTCACGAGGCTCACCGTTCCGCTCAGATCGCACTTCATAAACTCACCCTCAACTTGAAACCCACGGGGCCGGGTTCTTCACGCACTCCGCGATTGCTTGAAGGAATCGCGCGGCCGGCGCGCCGTCCACGATGCGGTGATCGAACGTGAGGCTCAGCGTGACCAACTCGCGGCCGACGACGCGGTCGCCGTCCATCACCGGGCGCCGCTCGATGCGACCCACGCCGAGAATCGCGCACTCCGGCGGGTTGATGATCGGCGTGAACGCATCAATGCCGAACGCACCGAGGTTCGTGATTGTGAAGCACCCGCCTTGCGTGTCGCGTGCGGAGAGTGCGCCGCGACGGGCGCGGTCGATTAACTGCCCCGTCCGCTCCGCGAGTTGCCGAAGCCCGATCGCGGGCACGTCGCGAACGACCGGCACGAGCAACCCCGCGTCGGTGTCTACTGCGATGCCGATGTCGATGCTCGCGGTGAGCACGATTCCGGCGTCGGACCACCGCGACGCGAGGAGCGGGTGTTTCTGAATCGCGACCGCCGCGAACTTCACGAGGAAGTCCGTGTACGACGGCACCACCGCGCCCGTCGCCGTCTTGAACTGCTGGCGGATGTTCACGAGGTTGGTCGCATCGACGACCGACGTGAGCGTGACCGGAGCGGTCGTCTGTCGGCTCTCCACCATGCGCGCCGCGATGACTTTCCGCGAAGGCGCTTGCGGCTTTGCGGGTGCAATGTCGCGCTCGCGAACGCGCCCGTTGCGCCCGGTGCCGCGAACGTGCGCCGCGTCCACGCCCAGGCTCGCCGCGAGTCGGCGTGCGCGGGGCGTGATCGCGATCTCTTGAGGCGAGCGGGGGGCGTAAGCCCCCTGATCCTGCTCAACGCGCAATGGAGCCTCTTGAGCTATCAGGGGGCTTACGCCCCCCGCTCGCCGCGATTCCGGCGCCGCTTCGCCCGCGTGCAACAAGTAGCCGATCACCGCGCCAACCGCGATCTTGTCGCCCGGTTTCGGGCCGCCCGCGGGGATGTGCAACACGCCCGCGTCGAGACTCTCGATATCTTCGGTCGCCTTCTCGCCTTCGAGCCGGAACACCGCGTCGCCGGACTTCACGGTGTCGCCCTCGGCTTTCAGCCACTCGACGAAGATACCCTCTTCCATGTTCCAACCGAGGCGCGGGATCGTTACCGGAACGGGCATCATTCACTCCGCGAGTAGGTCGCGAATCGCCTTTGTGACAGCATCCGTATCCGGCACGACCGCAGCTTCGAGCGGCGGGCTGTACGGTGTCGGTGTGTGAAGGCCGTTCAGCCGACGGATGGGCGCGTCGAGTTCGTCGAAGAAGCGGTCAGCGATCTGTGCCGCGATCTCCGCGCCGATTCCGTACAGCGCGAACGCTTCGTCCACGATGAGCAGCCGACCGGTTTTGGCGACCGACGCGCCGATGGTTTCGACATCGAGCGGAGCGACCGTTCGCGGGTCGATTAGCTCAACAGAGATTCCTTCGCGCCCGAGGTCGGCCACTGCGTCGAGCGCCTTGCGGACCATGCGCCCGACGGCAACGACTGTTACGTCGGTCCCGGTACTCACGACCTGTGCGACACCGAACGGGATTTCGTAGGGGGCTTCCGGGACGAGGCCGGTGAGCGACAGCAGTTCACGCGGTTCGAGGAACATCACCGGGTCGTCACAGCGGAGCGCGTGGTGAAGCAGTCCCTTCGCGTCGTAGGGTGTCGAAGGCACTACCACACGCAACCCGGGGAACTGCGCGAACATTGGGTAGTAGTTGCCGCTGTGGTGCGTCGCGGCGGAGTGCCCAATGCCGATGCAACCGCGAAGAAGGATCGGCATCTTCAGCCGGCCACTGCTCATGTACTGCATCTTCGCGATCTGGTTCACGATCTCGCCGACACCATCGAGCACGAAGTCCGCGAACATGAAGTCGATGACGGGCCGCGTACCGGTCATCGCGGCCCCGCACCCGAGGCCGACGAACCCGCGTTCAGCGATGGGCGTGTCGCGCAGTCGCTCCGCGCCGTGCTTCTCGAAGAGGCCCGCGGTCGTCTTGAAGTTCCCGCCGCGAACGCCGATACCCTCTCCCAGAACGAAGATGCCGGGGTTCGTGGCCATCTCCCACGTGAGCGCTTCGAGAGTCGCCTGCGAGTAAGTGATGTCGCGCCCCTGATCCGCCGACGGTGCCGGGGCCGGTTTGCGCGGTGTCGCGTAGATGTGGTCCGTGGCCGTGTGCGATTCAGGCCACGCGCTCACTTCGGCTTCACACTGGGCGGCTTCGACCTCGCGCTGAACCTCTGCGTCGATGGCCTCAGTTGCTAAGCCGCGAGCGACCTGACGAAGCCGGTCGATCGGGCACTTCGCCTTCCAACTCTCCACGTCTTCGCGCGTGCGGTAGGTGTAATCGCCCATGCCCTCCGCGTGCGGTCGGGTGCGGTACGTCTTGCACTCGAATAGCGTCGGCCCGCCACCGGCGCGAGCACGCGCGACCGCTTCGCCGGCAGCCGCGCGAATCGCGAGAACGTCGTTGCCGTCGAGTTCGACACCGGGGATGCCGTAGGCCGCGCCGCGCGACGCGACCGAGGGATTGCCCGCGGCGTACGCGAACGGCACTTCCGTGGCGAACTGGTTGTTCTCGCACACGAACAGAACGGGTAGTTTCCAGATGGCCGCGAGGTTCAGCCCTTCGTGGAACGCGGCGTTGTTCACCGCGCCGTCTCCGAAAAATGCGACCGCGACGTTATTCCGTTTCAGCAGTCGAAAACTGTACCCGGCGCCGGCGGCTTGCAGGATGCACGGGCCGACGATGCCGCTCGTGCCCATCATGCCGACTTCGGGCGCGAACAGGTGCATGCTCCCGCCGCGCCCGTGCGAGCACCCGGCGGCGCGGCCGTACAACTCCGCGATGAGTTGCACCGGCGGGACACCTTTCGCGAGCGCGTGTCCGTGTCCGCGGTGCGTGCTGAACACCACGTCTTCGCGCCGCAAGTGCGCGCACACGCCGACCGCGATTGCCTCCTGACCGACGTAGGTGTGACACGCCCCGTGAACGAGGCCACGTTGGTGCGACTTCGCGAGTTGCTCCTCGCAACGGCGGATCAAAAGCATCTGTCGATATAGGTGGAACAGTTCGTCTCGCGTGGTATCGTTCACGGTTGGAAGAACCCCTCCCCAACCCCTCCCCTAAGAAGGGAGGGGCTTAAATCAAAGACACAAGGTTCGGCGCGTCCGTCTTTGTCCGTCTCCCCCTCCCTTCTTAGGGGAGGGGGTTGGGGGGAGAGGTTCTTCGCACCCTCACCAGCGCCACGAACACCGCGCCAATCGCGAAGCACACGGCCACGAACGCCATCGCGGTCTGGTCGCCGCCGCCCGCGTCCTTGATCGCGCCGACCACCGGCGAGCCGATCGCGCCCGCGATGTTCCCGCACATGTTGATAACACCAATAGATACTGCTGCGGCCGACGATGTCAGCGTCATTGTGGGCAGCACCCAGAACGGCGAGAACCAGAACATCGCGCAGAACCCGGTCAGGCACAGCCACCCGAACACGACGCCCCACGGTTGACCGGGGATCACCGCGAGCGTGAGGAATAGCCCCGCCCCGAGTTGACCCGCGATGCAGTGCCCCTTCCGGTCGCCAGTGCGGTCCGACGACCACCCAGACACCAACACACCGAAGAAGCCACACAAGAAAACAAACCCGGTCCAGTTCAGCACGTTGGTCGCGTCGGTTCCGCGCCCGGCCGCGCCGAGCAACCCTTCAACCACCGTCGCTAGCCAGAAGACGAACACATAGCCGCCCATGTTCGTCGCGAGCAGCGCGAGCGCTAGCAGCCACACGTTTCGCGTTCCGAGCGCCTGCTTCAGCGAAACAGCGCCGACCGCGGCGGCTTCGCGGCGCTCCGCTTCGAGCGTTGATTCGAGCCACTCGCGTTCTTCCGGCGTGAGCCACTTCGCCTGCCTGGGCCGGTCAGTGAGCAAGAACGGAACCGCGATCCCGAGCAGCACGGCCGGTGCGCCTTCGATCAGGAACACCCACTGCCACCCCCTCAGGTCGAACCAACTCTGTTCGAGCAGCACCGCGGAAACGCGTGCGCCTAGCGCCAGACTTAGCGGCACGCCGAGCAGCATCACGGACATGGCCCGCGCCCGGTCTTTCTTCGGGAACCAGTGGGTGAAGTAGACAATCACACCGGGGAAGAACCCGGCTTCCGCGAGGCCGAGCAGGAACCGCGTGACGTAGAACTGCGTGGGCGTCTCAACCAGCGCCATTGCCATCGAGCAGAAGCCCCACGAGACGAGGATGCGCGCGAACCACTTCCGCGCGCTCCAGTGCTCGACCAGCAGCGCGCCCGGGATTTCGAGGAACATGTAGCCGACGAAGAACAGCCCCAGCCCGACCCCGAATATGGTGTCGGAGAACTCCAGGTCTTTCTGCATCCGCAGTTTGGCGAAGCCGACATTGGCGCGGTCGAGGTAGGCGATGACGTAGAGCAAGAACAGCAGCGGCAACACGCGGCACGCGACCTTCAGCCTGGCGCTGCGTACGACGCGGGGATCGGCGGTCGGTTCGGGGTCGGTCATCGGCATGGTGGTCCGGGGAGGTGCCGCAGCGTAACACGTGAGTTCCGCCCTCGCACCACGAAAAACAACGAACCGCGCCATGTAGCGCGGTTCGGCCCCGGAACACCGGTCGGTCAGCGAGTTACTCCGTTGAAATCATGGGCGAAAGCCCAAGATCTCAGCGGCTGTCGGCGAAGAACGAATCCAGCAGACCGAAACTCGCGCCGTCGAAGACCTTCACCTGCGAGCGCCCACCCACCTCCTCGATCGCGATCAGTTCGGCGCTGGAGTCGCCGTCGTACTGACCGGCTTGCACCGTCACGCGGTTCGGCGAACTCCCGTCGAACGTGAGGAACTCGGCTCTCACGCCCTTCGTCTTTGCGTCGAGGACGCGAACCTGCGGACCCTGGGAAACCAGGAACTCCGCGATGCGGTCCCCATCGATGTCGCCGGCCGAAAGGCTGAACCCGCTGCCGTTGCCCGGCCCGGTGGCGATGAACGAATCCCGCAGGTTCTGCGTCCCGGACGCGAACGCCTTGACGTGAACCCCGACACCGCCGTCGCCCGCGGTGATCAGTTCGTTTCGCCCGTCCCCGTCCACGTCCGCCGCCGCGACCGCGATCGACCCGAAGTACCCTTCGTAAACAAGTGCGCTGAACGCGAGCGCCCCGGTGGTCCCGTCGAATACCTTCACGTGACCGTTCAGGTTGGCGGCCACGATGATGTCGGCCACTCCGTCGCCGGTCAGGTCGCCCGCGGCCAGGTTGATTGCGCCGGAGTAACCCGTGAACGCGTAGAAACTCCGCAGTTCGCCCCCGGTCGCGCCGTCGAACACCTTGACGTGCCCGCCGAACGTGGCGGCGGTGATGACATCGGCCACGCCATCACCGGTCAGGTCGCCCGCGGCAGCCACGATCCCGTTTCGGAAGCCGGCGTGCGGCGTCAGCGCCAACCTCGTGTCGCCGCCTGGAGCGAGTACGCGAATCACTTCCGTGCCGACCGGTGCGTTCACCACCACCGACGGCACGACGACCGGGCGCAGAACGGGAGCCGGTGCAGGTGTGGGAGCAGGTGTTGGAGCGGGAGTTGGAGTCTGCACCGGTGCCGGGGTCGGCTGGCTCACGGGCGGGCTCACCACGGGCGGACTCACGGGCTGCGTCGCGGGCGGACTCACCACGGGCGGCGCGTTGGTGGAAACGAACATGTTCGCGACGTTCAACCGGCCCCCCGTGGAAACCTTTCCACTCAACCCCGCGACCACGTCCACCGAACTCTTGAGTTTGGCGATCACCTGCGTGTAACTGAGGGTCGGGTTCGCGTTCCAGTAGAGCGCGATCGCGCCGGCGACATGCGGGGTCGCCATCGAGGTGCCGCTGAAACTGCTGTACGTGTTGTCCGGTGTGGTGCTGCGAATCGACACGCCCGGCGCGGCGAGCGTGACGGAGTTCGCGCCGTAGTTCGAGAAGCTCGCGAGCGTGTCCGAACTGTTCGTGGCCGCGACCGTGACAACGTTGTTGTAGTTCTGGATGAGGCTGGCCGGGTAACTCGGGGTGGTGTCGATGTTCTGGCTCTCGTTGCCGGCCGCGGCGACGAAGATGTGCCCCGCCGTGCGTGCGCGCCCGACGGCCGCGGCGAGCGAACTGCTGTACCCGCCTCCGCCCCAACTGTTGTTTGAGACCTTCACGCCATGGGCCACGGCATAGTCGATGGCCTTGATCGCGTCGCTCGTGTACCCGCTCCCGTCGGCGCTGAGGAACTTCAGCGCCATGATCTTGACGGACCAGTTCACGCCGGCCACTCCGACGCCGTTGTTACCAACCGCGCCGATGGTGCCGGCGACGTGCGTGCCGTGGTTGTTGTCGTCGAACGGGTTACCGTCGTCGTTGGCGAAGTCGGCCCCGAAAATATCGTCGATGATGCCGTTGCCGTCGTTGTCGAGACCGTCGGCGGTCTCGCCGGGGTTCCGCCACATGTTCGCCGCGAGGTCGGGGTGGTTGTAATCGACGCCGCTGTCGATGACCGCGACGACGAAGTTCCCGCCGGTGGTCGTGTTCCACGCGGTCGGCGCGCCGATCTTGGTCATGCCGTACAGCGACGAGTACGATGGGTCGTTGGGTGTGAGTTGGAGTCGCACGATCTCGTCCGGTGCCGCACTCAGGACACCGGCGTGCGAACCGTAGAAGGCGGTTGCGGTTCCGAGGTCGGTGCCAGGCGCGAGCGTGATGCTGTAGATGCCGAAGCCCAGCGACTCGACGCCGCGTGCGAAGGCAGGCGCCGCGAGTGCCGCCGCGTCGGAGGCGGTGTTGGCGGTCGCGTTCATGACCACGGTCACGCGGCCGCCTGCGACAGCACCTGTGGATACCAGTTCTGGGAGCGAAAGGTTGATCGGGTCGAGCGCCGTCGGCGTGAGCCGATCTTCGAGCCGTTCCACCGCGAGGCGCGCACGGGCGCACCGAAACCCATCCAATCCCATGCTTTGGCCCTTGTAGAGCGGGAGTGGCGATGTCGAATGAGCAGAGAGACAAATGCCAGGGACCTGCCTGTCGTTGAAGTACCATAGTTCGTAAAAGTGTCGCGTGCCAGATTTCCGATGCGAATTGCTCGCAATGCCAGCCCGTCTGAAAAGTGCGACGCCGGAAGTCGGTGCCGTGCGAGATTTCCTCAGAAACTAAGCATTCCGACGAGCGCAGCGTCAGGTTAAAGAACGAGGGTATCGATGGTTGCTGATTCTGGGATGATGGTCGTACCACCCGGAGGTTCGGCTATGCAGAAGAAGTACATCGTGCGGCTCACGGTTGCGGAGCGAGCCACGCTGTCAGAGGTGGTCAAGAAGCTCAAGGGGTCATCGCAGAAGGTGCGCCGCGCGCGGATCCTACTGAAGGCCGATGCCGATGGCTCGGCCTGGACCGACGCGAAGATTGCCGAGGACGTGGGTTGTCGCACCAAGACCGTCGAGAACATCCGCGAGCGGTTCGTGACGTTGGGCTTCGGGGTCACTCTCGACGGCAAGTCCCGCGAGCGCGGCCCGCGACCCAAGGTGCTCGACGGCGAGCAAGAAGCCCAGGTCATCGCGATGCGGTTGGGGCCACCGCCCACCGGATTCGCCAACTGGAGCCTGCGGCTGTTGGCGGAGAAGGTCGTGGAGTTGGAGATCGTGGACTCGATCAGTCACGAGACGATCCGCCAGACCCTCAAAAAAGCGGACTGACGAATCGGAAGATCGAGTACTGAGTGATCCCTCCGAAGTCCGATGGCGAGTTCGTGGCACACATGGAAGTGGTGCTCGACACCAAGGATCACCCGCGTCGGGTCGACTACCAGAACGAGCGGGCCGGGACGGCGAGCATCTGCATGTTCTGTGCGCCACTGGCGGGGTGGCGTCAGGTGTGTGGGAACAGCGGACGAAGATCGACTGGGTGGTGGAGATGGCGTACTTGTTGCGCGGTCGATATGCCGAGGCCGAGAAGGTGATCCTGGTGTGCGACAACCTGAACACGCACACGATCGGGGTGTTCGACGAGGCGTTCGATCTGGCTGAGGCGCGTGCGCTGGTGCGTCGTTTGGAGTTCTGGCACACGCCCAAGCACGGCAGTTGGCTCAACATCGCGGAGAACGAGTTGAGTGCGGTGACGCGAGAACCAAACTGAAGTCACTGTGCCCTAAAATCAAAACCTGACGCCGCTCTAGCCGTGGATTTCGGCGACCGCGAGGTAGAGCCGGGCGAGCGTGTGCCAGCCGCTGAGTTCGGGGATCACTTCCACAGCTTTCTGAAGCGATTCGCGGGCCTCCGCGATCCGACCCAGGAACAGACGGCCCATCCCGCGATTGAACAGCACGGCGGGCAAGTCCGGCAGTGCATCCCACGCACTGAGGGCTTCGGCACACTCACCCCGCTGCCACCGCAGCGAGGCCTTCTCGTTCTCGGCACCGCTCACACCGTTAAGCAGCGTTTCGGCGGTGTCGAAGTCGCCCAGAGTGCGGGCCAGTCCCGATGCCACGAGCGGGTTCGTCAGCCCGTTCTTGGCGATCCAGTTTCGCAGGTTGGCGAACGCGGGCAGCGAGCCTTGCGTGCCGGTCGGCCGCAGTTCGGCCGGGGCGAATTTCGTGAGCAGCGGTTGCAGGTCTTTCACGCGCTGTGGGAAGTGCCCGGCCGCCATCGGCAGAGCGAACGCGGACGACGGCTGCCCGACGAGCGCCGCCCATTCGGGCGGGAGTTGGACCGCAGGCGCGGTTCCGGTGGTGATCGGTGATGTTGCGTCGAGCCAGGCCGCCCGCGGGTCTACCCGGAACCCGGCCGCGACCTCGTGCGGCTCAACTTCGCTCTCGCCCGTCTCGACTGCCGAAGCGTCTGAGCGGTTGGCGAGGAATCGCATCATCAGCGATTCGATGCTCGGTTGGTTCGACGAGTTGTTGGCGTTCGAGCGGGTCATGATGGCACTCCTTACGGGCCGGGTTCACCGCTCGAACGCGGACCCGCGACGGACTTGCGCCACAAAAAAGCGTACTCAAGACAGAATGCAGATAGGCCACAAAAACGCACAAAATACGAGACTTCTCGCTGGACGCGACAGGTGCTAAGGCTGTGCGGTGATTGATCTTTCCAACAATTCCAGCCTATGCCTTTCTTGGGGGTTACTACACCAACCCAGAAAAAGGACCCAGTCAGGGATGCCGCTCGTGTTCGTATTGTCCGTCGCAGTCGTGCCCCCAAGACCCATCAGCCACGAACGCCCGACGACTCGCCTCGTAGAAGTCCCGCTCCTGGGCTTCCGCCGCCATCAGAGACACGGGTCGACAGTAAACGTCGGTCCGCGTAGCGTGACCAAGTAAGCGATCTTGTCCTCCTTGTTTTAGGCCTCGTGAATGCCGGGGACCGAGTCCGCCGCTTGGGTGCGAATCCGCCCGCCATCAAATTCGACCACCACGGCTTGGGGAATCACCTCCGTGCGTGCCGCCAGTTGGCGACGATGCTCGATCACCTTCCGGTCACGCTGTTGGATCAGTTCCGCTCCGACCTCATGGGCCAGTCGCCGAACCAGGCTCTCGTTGATGTCGATCCCCCGCCATCTGAATTGTGTAGGTGGCGGCGCGGCTACACAACTCGCATCGCGTTACCGATGTCCGTGTCGCGCCAACGGAGGTTATCGCGTGCCGCTCGGCAAGCGGCACCAACGGTTCAAAACGTCTTGTCGCACACCATACAGTACCGATCGCCGGGGCGCCCGACCGCCTTCCGTCCGCAGGTCGGGCACCCATCCGGGTCGCCGACCTTCGGCGCGATCGCGGGCGTGGGCGGTTTCGCGGCGGTCGGCACCGGCGGCTTCGCGGGCGCTGGTGGTGGCGTAGGCTTCGGCGGCGCGGGCACCGGTGAAGCCACTTGCGGCTTCGCGGGCACTGGCGGCTTCGCAGCCGGCGCGGGTCGCGGGTCGTCAAAGTCGAGGATTGACTTCGCGGCTGGGCGCGGTGGCGGGGGTGGCGACATCGGCATCGGCAAGCCGTCGTCGTAATCGTCCGGCGAGGTGGCCTTCGCGGGAATCGGAGGAGGCGCCGCTTGCGGCTTCGCGGGCACTGGCGCTGGTGGTCGTGCCGGGACGGGCGGCGGCGCACTCTTCGCAGGCGCCACGGTGCCGCTCGTGCGCACGACCACGGTGACACCGCCCGCGGTTCGCGTGTCGCCGTCCAGCGCGGGCGATTCACGCTTCGTCGGCACGTCCTCGCAGAACACCTTGCCGTCGCGGATCCAGTAGCGAAGCGCGATCGGTGCCGCGCCGCGCGCCCAAACAGTGCAGGCTTTCGAGTCGCCGCCGACCTTCACCGGTTCCGGGCCGAGGTTCACGGTAATCACCTCGCGCTCGCTGAACCGCACTTCCAACCACGCCCGGCGGAAGGCCGCTTCCACCACCGCGACCATCAACCCGATGCAGAAGCCGAGCAGCGCCGCCCCACCAAAGCGCCCGATCCAGTCTTTAAGTTCCGACATGATCAGGAACGCGATTGCCCCAAGAAGCCCGCCGCCTAAACCCGCGAGCGCGGCTTTCTTGCCGTCGAGGTTCGGGATGAAGAAGCTCACGCCCCCGCCGAGCAGCGCGCCGAGCAGCACCCACCCGACGAGGAACCCGAGCTTCGCGTCGCCGCTCGCGAGGAGCACGAAGAACAGTGACTGCCCGATGCTACCGGACACGAACCCGGCCGCGGCAGCACCGAGCACCACGAGCGCGAGCGGCACGCGTCCCGACGCGAATAGCGGTTTGCCGAGGTACTTGTTCTGCCCGGCCAGGAGCGCGAGGGCCAACCCGACCGCGAGGAGTGCCGTCCAGATGCCAATCGAGACGACCGTCCACAGCGAGAACGTCGCGGCCGGTTTGGGAATACTTAGCTTTACGTCTTTGGGTTTGGAGAGCGACCCGCCTGTAGCGACGAACTGAATTGTGCGCGTGAGTTCCTTCGCGTCGTCAGCCGCTTTTAATTCGAGTTCGCCGTCTTCCTTTCCTTCGGGAATCGTGAGCTTCCCGGCAACAACCCCGTCCGGCAGGTTCTCGACTTTTACTTCCACGGATCCGGTGAAGTACGCGCGGCGAACCGTAACCGGCACCTTGATTGTCTTGCTCTGTGGGACTTCAAATTCTGTCGGGACGTAAAGGTCGAGTCGGGGTTCGACCTTGAATCTGTAGACGACCTTTTTTGGTCCCGGATTGACGCCGGGATTTTTCGTGATGCTGTCGGGGATTTCCTTGCGTTCACCGTTGGCGAGGATATTCACCCGGTAGTCGCTGCGATCGGGGCCACCCGGACAGCGTTGGAAAAAGTTGACGTAGACCGTGTAGTCGCCCTGTGGGGCAGAGTCATTTGGCCAGAAGATGTTTTCCACCGGCTTCGGGTCGGGCGACTGACAACCGGCGTTGCGATCCACGTCCAACCTTCCGCGGGTCGGAGACACTTTCTGCTTGTACCAGATTTCGTAGCCCGTTGGATCGACGCAATGAAGGTCGAGGTCGTTCGAGTCGTCCCAGATCAGAGTAAGTTGCACGTCCCCGGAACTGCCGCCGGCCGTTTCAACCCGCCGACGAAAATCGTCGGGCAGTGGTGGCGGATCACTTGAGGGCGGCACCGGGTTGGAGATGAGCGACGGAGCGCGGCCCGCGCCGGCGGAATCGCCCGCGAGCGTGATTGCGTACAAATACGGCTCGCCGACGAGCCAGCCGGCCAGGCAGCCGACCGCGCCAAACGCACCGAACAGCAGAACCTTTTTCCACGCCACGAGCAGGTTCATGACCGCCCTTGTGGTGTCTTCGTATCGAGTCGATCAGGGGGCTTCCGCCTCGAACAGTTCCTGGCACGCAGCCACACCGGCGACCAGCCCGGCCACGCGGGTCGCGATCTTCGGAACGGTTCCTGTGTCGAGTGTTCTCAACTGGTCTACCAAGTCCTTTTGCACTTCGCACGCCTTTTTTAACTCGGCCACCGATTCCCCCGTCCAGCGCGGCGCGGTTGTGCTGGCAGCGAATTTCGCACGCGCCGCGTTGAATGCCACCGCCGCCTTGCTCCGTTCGGTCGGTGCGAGGTCTTTCAGGTCGTACTCGCTGGCCGCGAAGGTCACGAGTGTGTTGAACCCTGGTGGCTTCCGCGCGAACTCGAACTCGTTGAACCCAGCAGCGGCGTCCGCCAGCAGCTCCGTTGGCACGATATATCCGCCTCCCGGCTTCTTCTCGAACTTGATCCTGACCGCCGCGCGCGGCACGGGCTTCCCACGGATCAGCACCTCGTCGTCAAGGCGCGCGGCGGATGGGATGAACGCGTCGGCGAACTGCTGCACCTTGTCGCGGATCAGCGACTGAACCTTCGGGTTCTTGTCCATCTTCTTGTACTGTGCCGCGACTTGTTTCAGCCACGGGGCCGCGCCGCTCGCGTTGGTGAACAGGTCGGGCTTCGCGAACAGCGCGAGCAGTTCCTCGCGCGCGGTGTACTCGTCGGCGTTTCCACTCTTCGCGTCGGCCAAGGCGCGAACCTCCGGGTCGAGCGTCACCTTGTCCCGTTTGGCCGTTGCGAGTTCGGCACCGAGCGCAGCGAGTTGCGTTTTCAGTTCCTTCAACGTGGCGATGGCGCTCTCGCCGGCGCCTTTCGGGAGCGGCAGGTTCGCGCTTACCGTGGTGGCGTATTGGGCATCGGCCAGCGCCGTGAGTCCATCGATGGCCTTGATCCGGCCCCTGATCCGCCAATCCGTGGCCTTGCCCTTGTCCGCGAACTGGGAGCGCGTCGAGTAATCGTTGATGAGTTTGCTGACCTTGTCCAGCGCCTTGCCCGCGTCGTCAACAGAGACGATCGTCAGCGGTTCGCTGAGCCACTTGGTGACCGCCTGCGCGTCGGTCTCGCGCGTGGCCAGGTCTTTCGCCCACTCGGTGTACCGCTTCTTCAACCCCGCGTTCCCGTTGAAGGTCGGCTCCTTGACCGCGGAGAGGAACCGGTCGAGGTCGGTCAGGTCCGCGGACCGCGCCGACGCGGCCTTGACGACGGCGGTCACGGTCGGGTCGGGCGAGTTGTCCGCGGGGACGGCAGTGCGGTACTGCCAACTCACTTCGACGGCTTTGCGCGATTCGCCCGACAGCGCAGCCGCTTTCGTGCGTGCCGCCGCGAGTTGTTCTTTGGATGCGCTCTTGTCGGCAGGCGGTTCGGGCGCGCCCGTGTCGATAGGCGTGGCGCGGTGGACCTGCCACGCCGCGTACAGCGCGAACGGGATGCCGAGTAGCAGTAAGAGTGCGCCGCTCTTCAGCCCGTTCATGGTTGGCCAGCCTTGTTGCGTAAGACGCTACACGGGAATCGCTCGCGCAATCAGCGCGACGATCACAATGACGAACAGCACAGTCCCGAGGCACCCAGACTTCTTCGCCTTCTTGTACGGCTTCTTACGCCCCCTCTTGCGAGGCTTATCAATCAGCGGCGCGGCTTCCTCGCCCGGTTCGTCCTCGTCCGCGAACGGCTCGTCCACTGGCGCGGGTTCGGGAGCCGTGTGCTTCGCGCCCGGCGTTTTCGCGGGCTTCGGCAATTGCTCTCGGATGCGGGCCACCGCGAACGGGTCGAACGGGTACTGCCGCGCGGCGTCGTCCAACAAATTGGAATAGTGAATGTCCGGCACGCACGCGAGGACGAAATGTGCTTGCAGCGCGCCACGAGTACGAGCGGGGCATTGGGCCGAAAGGCGGATCACCTCGGTCGCGGCCCGGCGCGCGGTGCTGAAACTGCCGTCCACCGGAAAACACGCGCGGAATAGTTCCACGATGGGGCCGAGTTGGTCGGCCTGCTCTGGTAGCGCGAGCCGGTCGAGTCCGGCTTTCTTGTACGCGGCGCTCACGAGGCCGAGTCGGTCCAGTTCGAACGTGTCGCACGCGTGCGACACTTCGTCCGGCGCGTCCCGCGGGATGGACGCGGGCGAATCGACCCACTTCACCAGGCCATTCGCGGCGAACAGACGCGCCACGCCGCCCGGCGGGAGCGCCTGAACGAGCCGCACGTCGGCGGCCGTGAGTTTGGCCGCCGCGGAACACAGGTGTGCGTGAACCTTCCGTTCCCAGTTGTGGATCGTCGCGGGATCGTCTTCGCCTTCCACCTCGATAAGGTCGGGCGACACGAGCGCCGGTGTGAGCAGCCCGAGGTAACCGGCCCACACATCCTTGCCGAGACCGTCGCCGCCGAGACCCACGAGCAGGTTCGCGAGCCGGTCTTTCTCCAACAGGAAGTTACCCCAGTCGTCTTGAAGCAACCCGACCGTTTCGCACAACTTCATCCAGTCGCCCGGCTCCAAAGAGGTGGACGCGAGCAACTTGTCCATGAGCGCCGCGGCGTCGTCCGAGTACGGCATGAAGAGCGTGGCGAGGAACGAGGAGTCGGTGTCGAGGAACGGGCGGGCCGCGCGGACGTAAGCGGCGATAGCGGTCGGGGGCGCGGCGAACAAGTAGGCGCGACCACGTGTGCGCATCTGCGAGCGCCCGGGTTGTGGAACGTGCGAGAGCCAGTCCCACTTGTCTTCGGCCATGAGGATGAACGCGGTGTACCCGGCCCAGTCCGGTCGCGCGCGGAGCAGCGTGTCCAGTTCGCCCAGCCCGGTGGGCACGAGCAACGCACGCGACGGGAACAGCCCCACGTCCGCGCACGCGGTCCGCAGCTTGTTCCGAATGTCGGTCGGGAGCTTCGACAGCTTGTGTTCGTTCTTCTCGCGGCCCACCATCTTGTCGAGCCACCGCGACGCTTCTTCGGTCCCAGCCGCGGCGCGAACCACGACCCAGCGCGCGTCCCACTTGCGAAAATCCTCCTTCAGAATCGCCTCGATTGCTTCCTCCCAGAGTTCCCGGAGGTGGTCCGGGCACGCGATCAGTTCGCGGAACGCGGTGCGCACGTCGGCTCGCGTGAGCGCGGCGGCCTTCACCACCGGCCACGCCTGTTCCGCACGCGACTTCAGCCCTTCGGCCGCGCGATTGTCGGCCTGGAGCGAGAGCAGTTCGTCGATGGTCACGGTCCCGGCATCGACGCGGGCCAGGGAACGTGCGCGGGCGAGTGCGGCACCAGCTTCGTGCAGTCCGCTGGGGTCTTCCCCGATCGCGCGCCGCACCGCGGGGAGCAAATCCCAATCGCCGCTCTCAGCGAGGTCGATGAGAACGGCCACGCCTTCGGGCGCCGCGCCCGCACGCAGTTCGGGCGAAGAGCGGTTCGCGGCGAACGTGTCCAGCGCGATGCCGCGCGTGGTGCCGAGGTCCGGGTCGAGTCCGCGGTCGAGCGTGCCGAGGTACGTGCCGACCACTTCCGCGAGTTTGTAGTCGCGGATGTTCCGGTGGTACGCCTCGAAGGTGGAGAACGTGAGGTCATCGGTCACGGCCGGCGGGAGTAGCCGCACGCAACCATAGAGCAGCAACGCGACCAATCCAGGTTCTGCGTGAACGTAGAGCCGGCGGCGAGATTCGCTCTCTTCTTCCGCGAGGAGCAGCATCGCGCGCAACATGCGTGCGAAGAGTTCGCGCCGGGCAGGTGCGTTGTCGCGCAGCCGTTCCGGGCACACGGTTACGCTCAACTCAGTCGGTCCAGAAGGCTCGTCGCCGAGGAACGCGGTGAGCGCCGCATCGTTGACGAGTGCGCCTGCGGGCAGTGCCGCATCCCCAGGGAGCGCCTTTGGCGCGCCGAGCGGGTAGTTGATCGCCCACGCGTCGGCGCCCCACGATTTTAGAACAGCGGCCGGGTCCGCGTCGGGCAGCAGGAGCAGGTGCGAGAAGTACGAGCGGTCGCGATCGACGGTGTCCTTTGCGAGGTAAGCGGAGTGAACCGCCCACACGCCGCCTTTGGGGTTCTTGGTGCGAGCGAGCCGGCGCGGCGAGAACACGGGCGGCGGCAACTCACGCCACAGGTCGATGGGCAACTCATAGGGCGGGTAGTGGAACGCGCCGTCGAGCGCCGCCGACTCGGTCGCTGAGGCAGCGCGCACCGTGTAGCCCGGATTGTTCAGCACGCTGTCCGTGATGGTGCAGTGGGTGACGTAGAACTGGTCACCACCCGCACCGTTCGCGTGCCGTCCCGGTTGTCCCACTGGGTTATGCTCCTCTTCGACCAAGAAACCAGGGTCTCACGACCCTGGATCCGAATTCGCCTCGCTCACCACCGGCTTCCGCTCGTGCTCGCACTGCCGGTGCCCACCGGCACCGGGCCGATGGTCAGCGGCGGGCCGTAGATCGTCTCCCACCCCAACTCCACAACCGGCCAGATGGTCACATACGCGTGAGACTCGCCGCCCGGCGGAACGACCGTGACCCCGCCACCCTCGCGCTGGTGGTTCTCGGCAAGACACGTGAGCCGCGAATAAGGATCAGCCTCGGACGGGTCACGCAAGAACCGGCGGCCATCCACCGCGACGATACAGTGCGCGATCAGGCCGTGCCCGCTCCATGCCCAGCACGCTTTCACCAAACCGCCGCGCCGGCCGGTAACGGAGTACGCCGGGTACGCGGGCACCAACTTCGCGTCGCCGGCCAACCGCGCCCGCACTTGCGATTCGATCGCGGCCTTGGTGTCAGAACCGAATGCCGTGTGGTTGTCCCGCAGGAACGCCAGGTCGTCGGGCGCGAGCGCCTTCGTCGCGTCGATCTTCTGCTTGATGCCGATCACGCGATCAGCCTTCGCCAGCAGTTCTTGAATCTCGGGCAAGCGGTCCCTGAGCGGCGGGTAGTCACCCAGAATCGGGGCGTACTTGGCGTACCGCTCGCGGAGCGCGAACATGTCGCGGGCTTTCAGCGCCTCGGCGACCTTGCTCCAGTTCTCGACGCGATCGCGGGCCAAGGTGTACCGGGTTCGCAACTCTTCGCAGTCGCGGCGGTTTCGCAACTCCTTGCCGGCCTCGGACCACAGTTCGAGCCACTTCTTGTCTTGCTTGTAGGGCCTCGGTTCGTCCTTGTCGATGCGCGCGAACCGGTCGAGCAACTTACGCCGCCGGACCGCGTGCGCGACCTCGGCGTACAGTACCGGGTTCACCCGGTCGAGCCGGCCCGCGAGCTTCGGGTTCCGTGCGTTGAGTTTGTCGAACGCGGCGGCAATGGCGCGGTCCGACGGGTTCGGCTGCTCGATGGCTCGCTGAATTTCTCCCAACAGACGGATCGCTTCGGACCCCTCGCCGACGCGGGTCAGATACGGGTGCGGGTAGTTCAGCGGCAGTTTGCTCGCGGCTGCGACGACGGCATCTTCGGAGCCGCCAGTTTCGGCCTGCCGGATCGCGCGTTCGAGCGATTCCACCAGCGCGAGCCGTGCCCGTGCTTCGGTCGCCCGGACCGTGAATACCACGGCTTCGGTACACCCGGCGAGCGCGGAGCCGGTGCCCCACGCGCCGCTCAGTTTGGTGTCGTTCTCGTATGACGCGACGTTCGACACGCGCTGCAGTTTCTCCAGCAGCGGCCACCATCGCAGTGCGTCCTCGCCGCGATTGCGGTGAGCGTCGGTCAGGCTTGGGTGAAGCGGTCCCGCGGTCTTGACCGCCTGCCACGCCTCGGCGAGTTGGCGCTCGGTCTGCGGCGACCGGGCGAACGCGCGAAGGAAATCATCCGCGGCGCCGATACGGTTCCGCCATCCATTCGCGGCCGTCTCATAGGCGCGCGCCTCCGCAACCGACGCGAGTTGCGGCGCGAAGTCGTCCCAGAGCTTCACAATCGCGCGCCCGTCGCCCGACGTCGCGACCGCGATTTTCAGTTTATCGAGCAGTGCCACCTGCACCGCCGCGGCCCGTGCGCCCGCCAGCAGCGCGGCGTCGGCCCAGTCGTCGATCAGCGCCGGCGGGTACGCGGCTGCCGCGGCTCGTGGGTTCTTCTCGTCGAGCGCCTTCTTCACCGCGTCGCGCGCGGCAACCCGCTTGCGAGCTTCCTCGAAGGTGGGCTTCACGTCGGGCAGCACCACGCGCCCGGTCGCGAGCAGGCGCTCGCCTTCGGCCGCGATCTTGGGCCAGTCCTTCACGCGCGTGTCGCACAACTCCTTCAGCGCGCCGACTGGGTTCACCTTGTCGCGCAGGTCGGCGGGAATCTCTTTGCCGGACTTCTTCAGAAGAACGGTTTCGGCTTCGATCTGGACCCAGTCGCGTGTTGCCGCGGACGCGAGTGACCGCAGTTTCTCGAACGGGTCGAGTGAGAACACCGGGATATTCTTGAACGGCTTGTCCAGGGATGCCCGCAGCGCCTTGGCCCAGTTCGCGACCTCCGGGTCTTTACTCTTCATCAGATCCGACCACAGCTTTGAGCCTGCCGGGGTCTGCATATCAGGGACGGTGAACAGCAGGTTCTCGTTCTCGGTCTTGAGAACGTATTCGACGTACAGGCGCGAGTCGGCCGCGATCGCGCGAAGGGCAACGAAGACGACCCACGCGGAGAAGTGGTCGAGGTTGCCGTGAAGTTTCTCGGCGCACCGTGCCGGGTGCTGGTACGCGGGCTTGCCGAATTCGAGTTGTTCGAGCTTCTTGGTCAGGTCGATTGGATCGAGTGCGGGCACGCACATGCCGTCGTAATCGACGAGCAATGGCACGTCGCCGACAACCATCACGTTGTCGTGTTGGAGGTCTCCGTGTGTGATCTTCGTGTTCTGGAGTTGCTGAACGAGCGCGGCCCAACTGTCGGCCATCTTCCGCACGGCGGCGAGGTCGGGCACCTTCTTCTCGACGGTCTGCCGAACCCACTCGCCGAGTGACACCCCTTTGACCCAGGCCATCGTGAGCGTGGGATACCACGCCTTCCCGACGCGCATGCCTTCGGTGTGGTACTGGAACTTGACCACGCACGGCGGCTTCTTGGGTCCGAGTTCCTTTTCGAGGTAGTCGGAAACGGCTTTGTACCGGCGTGCGCGGTCTTCGTTCGGGAAGTTGAACAACTTGAGCGCGACGACGCCTTTCGGCCCGGTCATCTTGTAGACGCTGGCGAACGCACCGGACCGGGCGCGCGGCACGCCCATGGGGCTGCGCTCTGCCTGGCTCAGCCGCAGGTCCGGGTCGCGAAACGCGGTGTCCGGGTTCTGCAGCGAGTCCTTGTAGTCGGATTGTGTCGGCCAACTCGCCATTGGTTCGTTGCATTCCTCTTCGCCCTGAAGGGGCGGGACAGCATAGCCCAGGGCAAAGCCCTGGGTCCGACATCATTTGATTTCCAGGCTGAAGGCCTGGGACAGGTGAGTGTCGCACCCCTTCACAGGGTACATTTCGTTCCCACCGCCACCCAGGGCGTTGCCCTGGGTTATGCTGTCCCGCCTCTTCAGGGCGAAAACCAAGACAGTACACCCATCAAGCAAACACCTCATACCCGTGCATGTGCAGCAACCACAGGAACGGTTCCGCCACGCCAAACGGCGCAATGGTGCGCTGCGAGAGGTCTTCGACGCCGAGTTCGTTCTCGAACAGGCTTACCGATGATACCGGAAAGAACATCACCTGGTTGCCGAAGTAACTCTCCACCAGCGCTCGCACGTCCACACCGCGAAACATCAACTCCAGCATGTCCTCCACCAGTTCGCTGCGCTCCCGAACGATGCCGAGAGTCGTCCGCTTGGGCTGTGCGGGATTCATTTCGCTGAGCAATCTGCGGATGAACGGGACCGACTGACCGTGAATCGGGTTGCGGGTTACGAGCAGGTCGAACTTGGGAATCACGATCGCGACCGGGACCGGGATCACGTCCCCGGGATCGACGCCACGCGCCTCGCGCATGTCGGCCATGAACTCGTTGAGCGCCGCGAGTTGCCGGTCGAGCGTCACACCGCCCGATCGCCCGTCGAGTTGGGTCGGGTCGAGGAACAGCATGAACCCGTCCATCTTGACCGCCTGCTTCTTCAGACGGTCCACGTCGATCTTCTGGTTCACCAACTCGCCGGAGTAGTCGAACAGGTTCACGATGGCAGTGTTCGCGCCAGCCGGGTCGGTGTCGCGAATGTGGATCATCACCGGGTCTGGCGGAGTGTTCACGTCGTGCAACGTGTTCCCGGCGTCGCGCTTCATGTTCATGATCAGGTCGATGTACAGGTCGAATCGCTCGTCACCGAGTGACGGGGCCGGTACGACGGTCGCGGCGGCGGGCGCCTTCTGTTTGCGCACCTTGTCGTAGGCGGTCGCGAGCAGGTGCGTCTTGCCGCTGTTCCGCACACCGACCACCGGGAAACACAGCCGACGCACCTTCTGGTAACTGCGAAGAAAGCGAAAGCCGCACGTCTTGCACTCGACGTAACCGGTTTCGCTCGCGGCCGAGGTAGACGCTGCCGCAGACTTGCGTTTCGGGGGCGGTGGCTTCCGCTTGCCGGACCGGTATCGCGGGCGCGGCGCGTCGTCTTCCTCCTCGTCCTTTTCGCGTACGGACTCTTCCGCGCCAGGGATCGTGCCGGTTTTCTCGACGACGAGCTTTTCGCTGAAGCAGCGTGGGCACTTCTTCGCGTCGGCTTTGACGATCGCGGCTTCTTTGCGCACTGCGCGTCGGTACGGCATGACGGCCAACCCGAATAGCAACGCGGCTCCCAAACACCGCGCCGTTGCGAACGCGATCGACCGCCAGCGGGAACCACTCCTCAGGCTGTCGAGCCGGTCGCGATCGGTCGCGAGTTGCGTCTTGTCGCTTTCGGCTTCCTTCGCAAGCCGGTCCGCGAGCCGGGCCTCGCGCGCGGCGATCTGGAGCCGTTCGCGAACTTGTGACTCGCCGTCACGCACCACCGTTTCGACCGACGGCTCGGTCGCGCCCGGAACCGTGACGAGTTTCACCCAGCCATCCACTGCGGCCTTCCACTTCTTGTCGGCGTCGGCGGTCGCGGTATCGGCTTTTTCGGTCGCGTCCTTCGTGTCGGCGACGAGTTCGGCTTCCTCGCGCGCGGCCCAGTCGCTCAAACCGAGCGCGAGGCCGGACGAACACCCCGGCACCGTCGTGACGACGAGCAGCACCCCCAGAACCGCGGCCCGGCGCGTCCGGCGCGTCGATACGCGGCGCGCCCGCTTTCCGAGAGATCGCGCCACTACGAACACGACCACTGCCCACGCGACCACGGCACCATCGAACACAGTGGGGTGAAAGCCCAACTGCGCGCCGGTGTCGAGGTCGAAGCCGTAGGCGGTCTGCTGCTGGTCCGCGTACTTGCGGAACGCGATCCGTTGCTTGTAGACCTCTTCCCAGTCTTTTTTGGCGTCCTCGCGGCGCGTACGAGCGGCTTCAGCGAGTTTCTGCGCGGCGTTGCGGAGCGCGACGTAATCGTCGGCAAGGACTGGGCCGAGTTCCCCGACGAGTGCGGTCGGGTTCTGGAACTGACCGATGGGCCGCCCGACCGGGCGCGGCGGCGCGATGAGATCGACCTCCCACCCGGCGGCTTCGTGGCGGGCGTGCTGCTCGTGCCACCCGTACCGCAGTTTGGCGAGTTTCTCCGGTATGGCGGGGTCTGCTGGTTCTGCGCGAGCCGCGCCGGAGAGCGCGAGCGCGGCGAGCGCGGCAAGGAAGAAGGCGCGACCGCGCGGCCGGGGAATCGGGTCGGCCATAAGGGTCCGGGTGGCAGGGACAACGGTGCAACGATTAACGTAAGGGCCGGTTCTGGTGGCCGCAAGGCATTTCGCGCCCGCGAAGTGCAGCCGGCCACACCGTCGGGCGGGCAGAACGCCAGATGCGGTAGTGATGTGAACCGCTCGGCAGCAGGAGGAATTGTTTGAGGGGTGCGCGCGAAAAGCAATCGAAGGATCAGTTCCGGGAGGCGCTCGAGTCACGGCATCCCGGTGGTCACCTTTCACGCGGCCGGCAGCGGTTCGCCGGGCACTGAGGCCGGAGTCCATCGCAGTTTCAGTTCCTTCGCGGCCTTCACTTCGTCTGGGCGGCTCACGGCATGCGTGTGCGGCGCGGTCTTCACGACCTCCGGGTTCTCGACCTTGATCTTCAGCAGCGTGTCGGCGAACGCGTCAAGCGTTTCCTTGCTCTCCGTTTCGGTCGGCTCCATCATCAACGCTTCCGCGACGACCATCGGGAAGTAAACGGTGGGCGCGTGGAACCCGTAGTCGAGGAGACGCTTGCACACGTCCTTCGCGGTGATGATGTCCTTCGCGGCGATCCTCGGATCGCGCACTCGCGGCTTCGCGCTGGCGACGAACTCGTGCATACACGGTCCCGCGTGCGGCACGTCGAAGACCTCGGTCACGCGCGCCCGCAAATAGTTCGCGTTCAGCACGGCCTGTTCGCTGACCTGCTTCAAGCCGTCCGGCCCGAGTGTGCGGATGTAGCAGTACCCGCGGAACAAGATGCCGACGTTGCCGAAGAAGCTCCGTACGCGCCCGATCGATTTCGGCATATCGAAGTTGAGCTTATATCGCGTGCCATCTTTCACCACAACCGGGGCCGGGAGATACGGAGCGAGGAAGTCACGAACCGCGATCGGTCCGGAGCCAGGCCCACCGCCGCCGTGCGGCCCGGTGAACGTCTTGTGGACGTTGTAGTGCTGCATGTCCGCGCCGAAGTCGCCCGGGCGCGTGATGCCGAGGATCGCGTTCATGTTCGCGCCGTCGAGATATACGAGCGCGCCCTTACTATGTAACAGGTCCGTGATGGTCGCAATCTGTGTCTCAAACAATCCCAGCGTGTTGGGATTGGTAATCATGAACACGGCGGTATCGTCGCCGAGTTTCGATTTGAGGTCTTCGAGATCGACGAGGCCGTTCTTGCCGCTCTTGACGGTGATGGTATCGAACCCCGCGAGCGCGGCGCTCGCGGGGTTCGTGCCGTGCGCGGAGTCCGGCACGAGCACCTTGCGCCGGTGCGTCTCGCCCTTGTCGCGAAAGTACGCCGCCGCGACGAACAGCGCGGCGAGTTCACCGTGCGCACCGGCCGCCGGTTGCAGCGACACCGCCGGCAGCCCACTAATCTCCGCGAGGTACTGCTGCATCTCGAAGAGAATCTCAAGCATCCCCTGCGTGGTGTCGTCGTGCTGAAGTGGGTGCAGGTTGGCATATTGCGGCAGCGACGCAAGCCGTTCGTGCCGCTTGGGGTTGTACTTCATGGTACACGACCCCAACGGGTAGAAGTTGGTGTCGATGCTCATGTTTCGCGCGGACAGATTCGTATAGTGCCGGATCAAGTCAATCTCACCGACCTCCGGCAGCGGCGGCGAATTGTCCGCGAGGTGCTCGCGCGGAATGAGCTTGTCGAGCGGTTGTGATGAGGGCACGTCGCACGCGGGCAACCGGTGGCACCGCCGCCCGGACTTGGACAGTTCGAAGATCACTTCCGTGGATTGCGTGTTATTCATGTGACTCGTTACTCAAATTCTTCAGGAGTTGAAGAATGTATCCATCTCGTCGATGTAAGCAGTGAAGCTGGACGCTACACGCCGGTCGTTATTCTGACGCAGCGCAGCGGGCAAGTCCTCATCGTACACTTCATTTGCCCACGGATTATCGTAATAGTAGACTGGGCGTGAGACTCTTCCCTGCCCATGCGATCTCCTCATGATCATCGCAACATGGCAGTAGTGGTGATTGGCGTAGCCAAACTGATACGCGAACGGGATTCTACCCCAATCTGCATACTCTCCATCATCCGACAGGCGCTTGAGAACATCACGAAATGTAAAGTCACCGTTGATCGTCACAAACCCGCTCACCTCATAGCCACCAACATTAAGGGAAGCCGTCAGTTGGCCGCCGTTGTAGTTAAGAAGGAACGCTGTGTAGTCGTGGGGGAAGCCCCCGAACTGTGCGCCCGCGCTTTCGACATCGATAAGCGAGAGTTGCGGCCCTAGCGTCCCTTCCTCGAAGACTGAATCGCTGAAGAAGCAAATGCCGACTGGCGGGCGGCTCACGCGATACATCCACACTGCGTCGAGTGTTGCACCGAGAGATCGCAGCGCTTTCACCTTCTTACCGGTGCGCACCCATTCCATTTCCGCGCGCAGGTATGGGCCGCGTGGGTCGTCGCGGTCGTCGAGCCAGTCGGCGTAGACCAACCGGTGCGTATCGTCGCCGGGGTTGTCCACGATCGCACGAATGAAGGCTTCGTCCTCGTTCACGGTAGCAACCCCTTCGCGCGGAGGATGTCTTCAGCCCACGCCTGCTGTTCCGGCGTCAGCAGCGGGTCCGGTTTTTGCTTGGTGTACTTCGCGCGCTTGGCGAAGCCGCCTTCGTCGTAGCAGCGGTCGAACACCGCTTGCAGATCGATTGTCACCGGCGTGACACCCGGGTCGAGCGGGATCGGCACTTTCGGCAGCCGGTCGGCCAACTTGATCGGGGCGACGAAAAAGCGGATCGGCGAACCAGCCACCATCACACACACGTGATAGTCGCACTCCGGCGCGATGACGCGGAGGCGGGCTGCGGAGATCGCCGTCGTGTGCGGTCCGCCGCGAAGCAGGTCGAGTTCCACAAGGTTCACTTTGGAGAGTCGGCACTCGCCCTGCTTCTGTTGGTACGACACCCGCCCTTCCTCGCCCGCCTTCTTGTTCGCGGGGCTGACCACCTCGACTGTGGTCACCAACCGTTCGTCTTCCACGGATCGAATTTCCAGGTACAGTTCCTCAACCGGATCGCTGACCGCCTCGGTCGCCGCCGCGAGCAGTCCGGCTTGCGTGAGCGTCACCACGGCTACTGCCGCATCCCCGGACACCCCCGCGTCCGGCCCGAACACGCCAACATCGGGAACCCGCCGCAACTCGGGATCGACGTATACCCGGCTGTCGCCAGCCGCGACGTAACCCGGCGGCAGCGCGGCGTTGAGCGCCGCCTGGAGGTAGGTAATCAGGGCGTTGTGAACGCTGGGGAACACCGCAGGGCGTTCCAGCCACGGGTCCATTCCCGGAAACGGTGACGGCATCGCGATTCCTCCTTAAATACTCGCCTTCAGTGCCTCCACCAAACTGTCGATTTCGGCCTTCGTGCGTTTCTCTGTCACCGCGACCGTGATGCAGTTCTTCAGCGATGGATACCACCGGCCCAGCGGCAGACCCGCGTGGAAGCCCTTCGCGCGGAGCTTCGCCAGAAGCATTCCGGCGTCGCCGGGAACCTGAATCGCGAACTCTTTCACGAACGGCGCGTTGAAGCGGAGCGACACGCCACCGACCTTGCACAACTGTTCCGCCGCGTAGTGCGCTTTGCGGACGCACAACTCCGCGGTTTCCTTCAGCCCCTGCGGGCCGACCGCCGTGAGGTACACCGCGGCGCGGAGCGCGAGCAGACCCTGATTCGTGCAGATGTTGCTCGTCGCGTTCGCGCGGGCGATGTGCTGCTCGCGCGGTTGAAGCGTCAGCACCCACGCGCGCTTGCCGTTGCGGTCGGTCGTTTGGCCCACGAGCCGGCCCGGGATTTTGCGCAGGAAGCGCGAGTCCTCGTGGCACGCGAGGATGCCGAGATACGGCCCGCCGTACTGGAGCGGCACGCCTAAACCTTGCCCTTCCGCGACCGCGATGTCGGCCCCGTAGTCACCGGGGCGTTTCAGCACGCCGACCGAGATCGGGTCGAAGCTCGCGACGAACAGCGCGCCGACCTTGTGCGCCGCGTCGCCGATCGCTTGCATCTCTTCGAGGTGGCCGAAGAAGTTCGGCGATTGCGCGATCACGCACGCGGTCGCGTCGCTCACCGCGGCCTTCACGTCGTCTGGGTTCAGCACACCGTTCGGCGTGGGCAGCGTTCGCACCTTGCAGTTGAGGTTCGCGGCGTAAGTTTCGAGTGTCTGCCGGTACTCCGGGTGAACGCTCTCCGCGATCAGTACTTCCGAACGCTTCGTGATGCCGATCGCCATCAGCGACGCTTCGGTCACACTCGAACCGCCTTCGTAGAGGCTCGCGTTCGCGACCCCCATCCCAGTCAACTCGCACATCAACGATTGATACTCGAAGACCGCTTGCAGCGTGCCTTGCGAGGCTTCCGCCTGGTAGGGCGTGTACGCGGTGTAGAACTCACTGCGTCCCGCGATGGCGTCCACCACGCTCGGAATGAAGTGGTCGTAAGCCCCGCCACCGAGGAAGCACACCGCGTCCGACGCGGACTGGTTTTTGGCAAGCAGTTGCGCGAGGTGCGATTGCAGTTCCATCTCCGACATCGCTGGCGGGATGTCGAGCGCGCGCCCGAATCGCAACGCGGCCGGGATGTTCGCGAACAGGTCTTCGACGGAGGCGACCCCGATCGCGACGAGCATCGCCTTCTGGTCTTCCGGGGTGTTCAGAACGTAAGACACGTCAACCCTCCTTGCGTCGGGCAAATTCGAAATAGGAAGCGCGAAATCCGAAAGAAGCACCGAACTCTTGTTTCGGATTTCGTGCTTCCTGTTTCGAATTTCCGCGCAGCGGTCAGTGTCCTTCGGACGCGAGTTGTTGGTCGTACTGCTCGGCGGTGAGCAGGTGATCGAGCGTCGCGCCCGGCGCGAGCTTGATCTTCACCATCCAGCCGGCGCCGAACGCGTCGTCGTTCACGGGTTTCGGATCGCCTTTGCGCTTGCCGTCGTCAACGAGCGGCTCGTTGCGTTCGATGACGGTGCCGGCCACCGGCGAGTACAGGTCCGATGTGGACTTGTACGACTCGATGATGCCGAACTTGTCGCCTGCCGCCAGCGCCGCGCCGACCGCGGGCAGTTCCAAGTAGGTCGGCTCGGTGAGTTGCTCGATGGCGAACGCGGTCACGCCGACCGTGATGACGTCGCCGTCTTGCCTGGCCCACTCGTGCGTGGCCGCATACCGCAGATTCGATGGGTTCGACATGAATCTCTCCTGGCGAGCGGGGGGCGTTAGCCCCCTGTTGAACCGAAACAGATGATGAGCAGAACGGTCATTTCTTTCGCTTGTAGAACGGCAGCGGCACGACGGTCGCGGGAAGTTTGGTGCCGCGAACATCGATATCGAGCGCGGAGCCGACCGACGCGAACTGCGGGTTCACATACCCCATCGCCAGCGATTTGTCGAGCCACGGACACAGGCTTCCGCTCGTCACGGTGCCAACTTGCGCGTTGTCCGCATCCGTGATCGCGCACCCTTCGCGCGCGGCGCGCTTGCCTTCGATCTCCAATCCGACGCGAACTGGCTTTGTCGTGTCGGCGGTCGCCTTCTGAATCGCGGCTTTTCCAATGAAGTCGCCTTTATCGAACTTCACCGCCCACGAAAGCCCGGCGTGAATCGGGTCGATGGTTTCGTTCAGCTCGTGGCCGTAGAGCGGCATCGCGGCTTCGAGCCTGAGCGTGTCGCGCGAACCCAACCCGCACGGCACCACGCCTTTCGCGATGAACTCTTCCCACAGCGCCACGCCGAGCGCGTTGGGCACGATCACCTCGAAGCCGTCCTCGCCGGTGTACCCGGTACGACTGACCACGCACGGTTTGTCCTTGTATCGCGAAGGCGTCGCGTAGTAGTACTTCAGCCCGCTCACGTCGTCCGCGAACATCCCCGCGACCAGTTCTACCGACTTCGGCCCCTGCACCGCGATCATCGTCGTGTCGAGCGTCTGATCCCGAACTTCGGCGTAAAGACCGTCGCTCTGCGATTCGATCCACGTGAGGATCTTCTCGCGGTTGCTCGCGTTGATGACGGCTGCGAACCCGTCCGGCCAGCGGTACACGAGGACGTCGTCGAGGATGCCGCCGTCGTCCTCGCACACGAGACCGTAGCGAACCTGTCCGTCCTTCATCGTGGCGACGGAGTTGGTGAAGATGCGTTCGAGGAGTGCGAGCGCGGCGGGTCCGCCGAGGCTGACGCGGGCCATGTGCGAGATGTCGAACAGCCCGGCGGCGGAGCGGACCGCTTTGTGTTCCGGCCCGATGCCCGCGTACTGAACCGGCATCTCCCACCCGCCGAACGGCACCATGCGGGCCTTGTGATCGACGTGCCACTGGAACAGCGGGGTGCGAAGGTTCGACACGTGAGCACTCCGGCCCGCGCAGCCCGCTGTGGCGGACCACAGCGGGCTGCGCGGGCCGCGAATGGAAAACGAACGCGGGGCGGCCCCGACGTGGAACCGCCCCTGCCGGGATTATCGTAGCCCGTCGCGAACTGAAATCTAGACAAGTCCCGCGGCGACCACGACCGCCTCACGGGAGCCGGTCTCCGTGAGCCACCAACCGCGCGCATCTGCTTTCTCGCCGCCAAGCCCAACGATCAGGTGAACGACGCTCTCGCCGTAGGTGTTACCGTCGATGTCGCGGAGGCTCGGCACCGGTTCCGATGTCGGATGCGAATGGTAGATCGCCAGCAATTCCAAGCCGCTTTCGCGCATCGCGCGGAACGCGAGGAACATTCCGCGCGGTTCCGTCAGGTAGTCCGACCGGCTCCGCAGCTCGTTCGCGATGGCGAAGCGCGTTGTCACGACGCCAACGCTTTCGGAGATGTGGCCCGCGAGCAACCCGCAACACTCGATGGGCGCGTCTTCGCGCGCGTGTTCGATGACCTCTTCGAGGAGCAAGTCGGGGATAGCGAGGCGGGTGAATGATGGCATGAGTGCGGCGAGTGTGCAACGCGGGTCGGGTTCCGTAATCCTATTCATCGCAAACCACAGAGGAACACCATGACTACCGTTGCCGACCTGAAGGGCCAGACCGTTGCGTTCGCCGCGAGCGGCGGCCTCGACTCCTGCACCGTTACCAAGTGGCTCACCGAAAACGGCGTGACCGTCGTCTGCTTCACCGCCGACATCGCGCAGCCCGACGAATCCAACTTCGACGAAATCGAAACGCGAATGCGAGCCTGCGGCGCCGCCGATTACGTCGCGATTCCACTTCACGAGATGATCGCGGAGAGCGGCATCGAAGTGATTCAGTTTCAGGCGCGCTACGAAGGCGCGTACTGGAACACCACCGGCATCGGCCGGCACGTGATCGTCGCCGGGATGATCCCCGAAATGCGGAAGCGCGGCGCGACCGTGCTCAGCCACGGGGCCACCGGGCGCGGCAACGATCAGGTGCGGTTCCAGTTGTGTACCAACATGCTCGCGCCCGAAGTGACCGTGTACGCACCGTGGCGAGACCGAGCGTTCCTCGCGAAGTTCCCGGGCCGCTCCGAGATGATCGACTACTGCAATTCGCACAAGCTGCCCATCAAAGCGAGCAAGAACGCGCCCTATTCCACCGACGCGAACCTGCTCGGTCTCACGCACGAAGCCGGGAAGCTCGAATACCTCACGACGGAACCGTGGTTCGTCACGCCGGGCATGGGCGTACTGCCGAAGGACGCGCCCGACGTGCCCGAAACCGTGAGCGTGAAGTTCGAGGCGGGCCGTCCGGTCGCCATTAATGGCAAGAAGACGACTGCGTTTGAAGCGATTCAGACCGCGAACGCGCTCGGCGGCAAGCACGCGGTCGGCATCGCGACGCACCTCGTCGAGAATCGTTTCGTGGGCATCAAGTCGCGCGGCGTGTACGAAGCGCCTGGCATGGAGTTGCTCGGCAGCGCGTATGCGTTCCTGCTGCAACTCGTACTCGACCGCCGCGGGCGCGAACTGTTCGACCAACTCTCGCTGTTCGTCGCGAAGCAAATCTACCAGGGTTACGGCTTCGATCTTGCCACACACATGGCGCGTTCGGCGCTGGCACCGATCAGCAAACTCGCGACCGGCACGATCAAGTTAAAGCTGTACAAGGGCCGTGCGGAGTTCGAGTCGGCGGAAGGTGTGCCGCACCAGATGTACTCCGAAGCGAACGCGAGCATGGAAGCGATCGGCACGTTCGACCATGCGGACAGCGAAGGATTCCTTCGCGTGTTGCAAGTGAGCGCCCGCGCGCTCGCCGCGAACGGCCACGTCACCGCCCCGGTGTGGGCCACAAAGTGAAGTTGGTCTTCGCGCTAAACCGCGCCGAGCGCCGAGCGTAACCGGGCAACCTGTTCGGCCATCGGGCGCGGCGCGGTCGGGGTAGGCTTGCCGAGTTCGCCCTGCACCTTCAAGCACACGAACACCGGCCCGCTCCCGGTGATCGCCTCCCCCGCGACCGTTTCCCATTCGGCGCGCGAACCGCAGTCATACACACGCGGAATTCCCGCGCCCCTCGCGATCGTGGCGAAGTCGGTGTGACTCGCGTTCGCGACGGCCTGCCCGCCGGTCACTTCGTAAAGCCCGTTGTCGATCAGCACGATGTACAGCGGCACCCGAAACTGCGCCGCGGTGACGAGGCAGCCGAGGTTCATGAGCAACCCACCGTCGCCGGTCAGCACGATCACACCGCGTCCCGGTTGGCTGAAGCATAATCCGAGGCCGAGCGGCACACCCTGCCCCATGCTCGACGGCAAGTAGTGGAAGTCGAGCGGCGAATCGGACAACTGCGGCCAGATCGCGACCGAACCCATCGTCGTGACGACAACCTGTTCGCCACGCACGCAGGCCAGCACTTCGAGCGCGTCGCGATGAGTCATCATGGTGTTCACTCGGCCCAGAGGATTGCGGACGCAGTCACGGACATCGCGAGCGTATTCAGCGCGGTCACGAGTTGCGTCGCGTCGCCTTCGGCTGGGTCGAACCGCGTGTGTGGCAGTTCCCACGCCTGAACCAGTTTCTCGGCGAACTTCGGGCAGTTGTCGCCGCTCTTGCCGGCGCGGGCGGCTCGCTCGCTCCGCACGCCGATGATGAGCTTCAGTGACAACTTCATGTCGTGCGCGACGTTCCGCACCGCGTCACCGGCCTCGAAGAACCCGGTACACTGGATCGCGACCAGCGGTTTCGCGCCGCCGAGCAGCAACCCGGCCGCGATCGCCACGGCTTCGCCCTCGCGGCACACGCGAATAGGCGCGAGGCGCGAACTGCGGAGCGCAGGTTCCCACGTCCCGAGGTGGCTGTCGGGAATCCACACGAGATGAGTAAACCCGGCCGCTTCGAGGGCCGATACGATGTCGCTGGGGTCGAGCATCACGCCTCTCGGTTTGACACACAGCGAATAATACCGGGAAGCGGTGTTCCAAAGTAGTAGTCCGTCTCTGCTAAACTGTGACTTCAGTTACAACTTCTGCTGGCTGGTTCGGACCCTGCGTGTGAAGGGCGAGGACCGTCGGTGGCAGAAGCAGACCTCGGCGATGGCCGCCGGGTTGACGGATCACGTGTGGTCCTTGTCGGAGTGGCTGACATACCCCACCAGGCACGTGCAGCGCAAGTAGGTCACCACCTGATCCCGGTCAGTTGCCGAAACGTGTCCGGCATCCGTTTCAACCGGTTCGTGTGGCTCCTACACCAAACCTACGCGTCCGGACACTATCGTGCAGTGCCCCGAGCATTTCACGCGAACCACTCTTTGACTCTGGTGCGGCACCGGCCAGTTCTCCCGGATTCGGGTCGCGTGCCGCACCGGGGCGCGGTATATTCTATCACTGCACTCCCACCGTAATCCCACCTTCTCACTCCGCAACGGAGTTTAGTCCATGTTGACCGTTTACGGTAACCAGGCTCGATACTGCGACGGCCTCTCGCGCCGGTCGTTCCTCAAGGTCGGCGCGCTCGGCGTCGGTGGCCTCACACTACCGCAACTGATGCGTGCCGAGGCTGCGAGCGGGAAGAAGAGTCACAAGTCAGTCATCATGGTCTATCTCTCGGGCGGGATGGCGCACCAAGACACGTTCGACCTGAAGCCGAACGGTCCGGCCGAACTTAAAGGCGAGTTCAAACCCATCGCGACGAACGTCACCGGGATTCAGTTCGGCGAACACGTGCCGAAGCTTGCGAAGTGCGCCGACAAACTCGCGGTGATCCGCTCGCTAGTCGGGCAGCGCGACGAACACAGTTCGTGGCAGAGCATGACCGCCACGACGATGGACGCGGCGAAGCGCGAGAACAAGCCGCACTTCGGAAGTGTCGTCGCCCGGATGCAGGGGCAGACCGACCCGACCGTGCCCGCGTTCGTCGATCTGTCGCCGACGATGCAACACAAGCCGTACAACTCGCCCGGCCCCGCGAACCTCGGCCGCAGCGCCGCACCCGCGAAGGTCGATGGCGACGAACTCGCGGTGATGAAGAACCTCGCGGTCACGCCGGACGAACTCAAGGACCGCCGGGCGCTGCTCGAAAAGATGGACGTGTTCCGCAAGGCGAGCGGTCAGACGAACAGCATCAGCGCCGACACGTTCCACGACCGCGCGTTCGACGTGCTCACGTCCAGCAAACTCGTGGAAGCGCTCGACGTGACGAAGGAACCCGACCGCACTCGCGAGCGGTACGGGAAGGGTTCACCGAAACATCTCGGCGACGGCGCCCCGCAGTGGAACGACCAACTACTGATGGCCCGCCGGCTGGTTGAAGCGGGCTGCCGCGTCGTCACGGTGGCTTACGGCTTCTGGGACACGCACGGCGGCAACTTCAAGTACCTGAAGAACCACCTGCCGCTGTTCGACACCGGCGTGTCGGCGCTGGTCGAAGACATCTACGCGCGGGGCCTCGAGAACGACGTGACGGTGTGCGTGTGGGGCGAGTTCGGGCGCACGCCGAAGATCAACAAGGACGCGGGCCGCGACCACTGGGCACGCGTGAACTTCGCGCTGCTCAGCGGTGGCGGGATGAAGACCGGCCAGACCATCGGTAGCACGGACAGCGCCGCGGGCGAGGCGAAGGACGAGCCGATTCCCTACGCGAACGTCCTGGCGACGGTGTACAAGAACCTGGGTCTGGACCCGCACGCGATGGTTTACGACGTGTCGAACCGCCCGAGCCCGATCCTCCCGGGTGGCGTGTTGCCGATCGACAAACTGTACTGAGCGAGGTTCGCGGTGACCGAGGGAGCAAGCGTTCCTGTCCGCGATCAAGACGAACTCGGATGACCACACGGCGAAGCTCGTTTACGTCGACTGGCTCCAAGATCACGACCCGCGCGCGGAAATTGTGCGTCTCCGTGTGCGGGTCGCCGCGCTTCAAGACGGTGGGCGCGAAGCCCGCGATCGCCTGGCCTAACTGGAGAAGACCGCCCGGCGCGGTGGCTCGTTCAACTCGACGACGCGACGTACTTGCGTCGTGCGTCCTCGTGTCCAACGGTACTGCCGTTCCGCTACGCTCGCGTATTGCCCCCCTTGAGACCCACATCCATGCTCCGCGCCGCTGCCATCGTCGCGTTCGTTGCCGCTGTCGCGGCCACCGGTGTTGTCGCGGCTCCGGTTCCGCCGCCGTCCGAGAAGGAACTGCTCGCGAAACTCTGGGGCCAAACTGAGGGTCAAGGCGAGTTCGAGTTGGCGGGCAAGCAACTCACGGTACGTTCGACTATTGGTCGGCCGAACCGTGACTTTGCGTGGGGCCAGCGGCCGTCCGCACCGCGCACGAAACACGTTGTCCGCGGCGACTTCGAGGTTACCGTTTGCGTGCTCGACGCGTCCGCACCGAACAAGGACGCGAAGAACGACACCGGGGCCGCCGAGACGAACGCCGGGTTGTACGTTCAGGGCGAAGCGTCCATCTTTCGCTACTCTCTGGGCCAGTCTTACCAGCGTTTCCCCGGCGCTGCGAACCAGAACCTTCAACGCATGTTGCGGATCGAGGCGTCGTACCCGCGCGGCGGCGCGGGCGGGTCGTCCGGGGTGCCCGAAAACGGCAAATCGACCTACATCCGGCTCACCCGCAAGGACAAGGAAATCCTGATGTCGCACAGCGCTGACGGGAACAAGTGGTCGACCCCGAGCAACCCGTTCAAGAACATCGACATGGGCTTTCCCAATGAAGTGACTGTCGGCGTGTTCTTCTCGCACTCCACGCACCAGTTCGCTCACGCCACGTTCGACGGGTTCATGATCGTCAAGGCGAAATGATCCGCTGTGCTCGCGTACGGACCTACCCTTGAGGCCCGCTTTCATGCTTCGCGCTGCTGTTCTCGTCGCGCTCGTTTCCGTTGCTGCCGTGGTCGTCGCGGCTCCGGTGCCGCCGCCGTCCGAGAAGGAACTGCTCGCGAAACTCTGGGGCAAGACCGACGGCGTGGGCGAGTTTGAACTCGCCGGCAAGCAACTCACACTGCGCACGATCGGGCAACCGGCCCGCGGGTACATCCACGGCAAGGGCATGAACATGCCGCGCGCGACACGCACCGTGTCCGGCGACTTCGAGGTGATGGTGAAGGTGGCCGACGCGGCAGCGCCGAACCCGAAGAACAAGCACGAGGACGCGTGGCCGGGCACCCGGGCCGGACTGACCCTCACCGGTGGCGGCTACAGCATCGAGTTGCACCTGTACCAGTACCACCAGAAACTCAACAACATGGTGCAGGAAGACCTGAGGCGTGTGGTGTGGATCGACACGTGGTTCCCTGGCGGTGGGTCGGGCAGCACGCGGGCACAGGTTCCCGCGGGCAAGTCCACGTATCTGCGGATCGCGCGCAAGGACAAGGCCGTCACGGTGTCGCACAGTTTCGACGGAAAGGAATGGTCGACGCCGTACACTCCGCGACAGGGTCTGGACTTTTCGGACGAAGTGACGGTGGGCGTGTTCTTCGCCCACTCCACGCACCAGATCGCTGCTGCCACGTTCGACGGGTTCACCGTCGAGCAACTGAAGGAACGAAAAGAGCCGAAGTGACAGCAGTGCCACTTCGGCATCGAGGAGTGCGGGATCACGCTCGCGCTCGCGCTCAGTTGTCGGCGAACACCTCACCGCCGGCCCGGGTGATCATCGCGATCAGCACTTGACCCGAGGTACCGTCGCGCAAGAATCCCACCGAGCCGTCGCATCGGAGCATGTTCGCCCCGCCCGTGTGGAAGGAGTACGGGGCGGCGTGGTTGGTCGCGTTGATCACCTCGCACCCAGCGCTCGCGTTCGCCTGGTTTCCGGCCGCGTTGACCTGGTAGCCGCGCAAGAACGGTACCCCGTTCTGGTCCGCCCAGGTGCCGCGAATGAACTGCGTGGCGTCACCGGGACTGGAACCACTGGTGCTGACCGGGATGACCGGGGCCGGATTGATGGCGGTGTACTGTGCGGTCGAGGACGGCATCACGGCGGCGGCCTTGCCCTTCACGTAAATGGACAGCCCGCGTCCCGCGATTTCGCTGAACAACAGCGTGTTACTCGTCCCGTCGGTAATCGCGGTGATCGGGTTCCCCTCATTCGGCGCCGGGGCGCTGGTCTTGGTGCTGAGGGCGCCCGACCATTTGGCGTTCGTGGCCGAAGAGCCGAGCGCGTTGCCACACCGCCCAGTACCCAGTAGCAGGTCGTCGAACCCGACGAACGGCCAGTAGTCGGTCCGCGAGTACCGGTGGCCGGTGGCCGGAAAACCGGGATAGGTGCTCATGATCGCGTCGTAGTTCGCCAGGCCCATCGAGTCTGGGGTCGCGGGGCAAACGAACACCTTGACCGGGGTGGAACCGGCAATGTTGGTCGCCAGCGGTGCGGGTGCCGGCAGGTTGGTTGGGTCCAGGATCGAGATCTGAGTGTTGACCAGTTTGGTCAAGTTTTCCTGCTCGATGTGAGGGGCGATCAGAACCAGCGCGGTGAACCCCTGGCGCTGATCGCCGTATGGGTTGGCCGGCCGCGGGTTGCTGGTGTAATCGAAGCCGTAGGCGGGAAATCGGCTGTGAGCACCGTGGTAACTTTGGAACGCGAGGCCGATCTGCTTCAGGTTGTTTTGGCAACTCATCCGGGCTGCCGCCGCACGGACCTTCTGAACGGCGGGGAGCAGCAAGCCGATGAGGATCGCAATAATCGCGATCACCACCAACAACTCAATCAGCGTGAATGCCGTCCGTCTGTGTGCGACGGAACGGGGGTCCGACCAACGCATGGAACCTCCTGCGGGGAGAACCGTAGAGCGATGACGGGAAAGGAAAAATGCGAGCGTTTGTTAGCATCACCCGGCGCGGGCGAGCCGTCAAGACGTTCTAACCTCAACTTTCGGTTTGTTACAAATCCAGATCCCACACGACCACGCGCCCGCGATCGCTCCCGCACGCGGCTCGAAGCCCGTCGGGGGCGACAGCCACCGCGGTCAACCGGCCGATGTCCCACTCGTAGCCGGTCGTCTCGGTCCAGGTCGCGGTGTCGTACACGCGCACCGCGGCGTCCGTGTTCACCGTGATCAACCGCTTGCCATCCGGTGTGAACGCGATCCCCTTGAAGTGCTTCGTTCCCACTTTCAGCACCGCGACGGTCGCCCCGGTCGCGGCGTCGAGCCCGCCCACCCGCGCGCCGTAAACGCCCGCGATCAGGGAGCCGTCCGGCGAGTAGGTGAGGAACCGCGGGTCGCCGTTGGTGAAGTCCGCGAGCAGTCGGCCCCGCTCCTCCCCGGTTTTGCGGGCCCACAACACGATCGGGCGGCTCTCCCGCTTCTTGAGCCGCGCGAAGAACGCGGTGGCGATGGTTGTTCCGTCGGGCGAATAGGCGAGTGCGCCGGACGCGTATTCCATGTCCCCACCCGCGTACCGGCCGCGCCAATCGCCCCACCCGCCGGACAGCGGCTTGCCCTTCGGCAGTGACCAGCGTTCCAGCGGACTGCATCCGGCCACCTCCTTACTGTCAGGCGAGAACGCAACCGTCTCGCGCGCACGGCCGGTTGCGATCACTTTCCCGTTGCTCACTTCCAAAAGGGCGAAATCCCAGCCGCCGCGGGCCAGGAACCGACCGTCGGGCGAGAACACAACCGGCGAGTCGGAGCCGGAACCGGGGAACCTCTTCACCTCGGTTGGGCCGTCGAAGGCCCACAGAATCACCGGTTCGTCTTTGGAACTGGTGGCGAGGTGCCGGCCGTCGGGCGAGAACGCGAGGCCGTATATCGTCTGGTCGTGGGCTTTGAACGTCAGCACGATTGCTCTCCCGTGTTACACGTCCAAGTCCCACACGACCACGCGTCCGGTGTCGCCTGCCGCCGCTGCGCGGGTACCGTCCGGGGCGACGGCCACCGCGCGCAGCGGACCCGCGTCCCACGCGAACGACCGCTCGCACGTCCACGTCGCGGTGTCCCACACGCGAGCCGCCCCCTCCTTGCTCACGGTCACCAGTCGGCGTCCGTCCGGGGTGAACGCCGCGTCCATGAAGTGCTTCGATTCGAGGTGTAACTGCGAGACTTCGCGGGCCGACGCCACGTCCCACACGAACAACACGCGCCCGGCGGAGTACACCAGCGTGCGCCCGCACGGGCTGAACGCCAGCGCAAACGCGCCGGTTGAAAGCGCCCGGTGGGTGTCGGTGGCGCACACCGCAAACGTGTCGGCCGCGAGCAGGTGGAACCGCTTGCACCCGACGGCGGCCACGAACTGCCCGCCCGGCGACACCGCGAGCCGGTTGATCGCTCCAGACTCGAGTTCCACCTCGCCGCGCGCCTCGCCTGATTCCAGCTCGTAGCGCCGGACGAGGTCGCGGGTGCCGCCCTCGGTGGCGTACGCGGTGCGCCCGTCGGGCGTCAGCGCGAACGCTCGGCACCACTGCCCGCACCGGCGCACCTCGACGCCGGTGTCCGCAGCCCGCGTGGACAGCCCGTCGTCGCGGCACAACACCGTTCCGCCTGGCCCGAACGCCAGCGACAGCCCGAACGCCGCGCCGCCGTGGGCGGTCCACAGTCGCGAGCCGGTCGCCGAGTCGATGACCCGGCACGCGAGGTAGTAGCCGCCCAACGCCAGCGCGCGCCCGTCCGGGGCGAACGCCAGCGTGTCGATCATCCGCGAGTACGCTTTCCAGACGAGCATCCGCTTATCGTATTGCGGAGTGCGAAATGCGGATTGCGGAATGAAAGGTAGAAGAGGGGCCGCGATCCGGGATTCTGTTTCTCGTTTTTACTTCCGCCTTCCGCCGTTTCTTCACACGTCCACGTCCCAGACGATTACTTGTCCCTTGTCGCTGCCGGCTGCGGCGAGCGCGCCGTCGGGCGAGAACGCGATGGATCGCATCTTGCCGATGTCCCAGGTGAACGTGCGCGCGAGTTCCCATGTGATCGTGTCGTAGAGTTTCACGGTCGCGTCGTTGCTGGTCGCGGCGAGGTACTTGCCGCCGGGGTGAAAAGCCACGTCGGTGAAGTGTTTCTTGCTGTCGTTCCGCAGTTCCACGCCCGGCCCGCCGGCGACCGGGCATACCTCGACGCCGGTGGTGTCGCGCACCGCGAACAGGTTCCCGTCTGGCGAGAGGAGCGAGTTGTACCCCACCACTTGGTCGTCGTCGGACGGACCGAGCGGCTCACCGGTGGCGGCGTCGGAAATGACGGCGCGGAACTCGTGCCGTTGCCGTTTCGGCACCCAGACACCTTCGAGGTGCGCAATCTGCTTCCCTCCAGGGAGGAATCGCGGCCGGTGCGCGCCCGCCGCGCGGAACGACCGCTCCCACACCTTCCCGTTCGGCGACAGGTCGTCGGCGTGCCAGCACGCGAGCCTGCTCAGGCGAATCGACAGAACTTGAGCGACGAGGATCAGTGGCGCGACCGGCGATACTTCGACCCATGTGGCGTCGCCGCGCCACATCATGGTTGAGGTGCATCCGCCGTTCGCTGTGTGAACACGGTAAACGGAATGGTTCGACGCGGCGAACAGCCAGCGATCGTCTGCCGCAGTGAACCTCGCCGCGCCGAGCCACCGCTCGTCGATCAACCGTTCGGCGCGCAGCCCGTCGGCCAGTTCACGCCACAACCGCACCCCGAAATCGCCGGACGCGGCGAGCGTGGCGCCGTCCGGCGCGAACGCGAGGTGATCGACGCACGCCTTGCGCCCCAGTTCCATCACGAGCATCGGCGTGGCCTCAAATGTCCACGTCCCACACGACCACCTTGCCGTCCTCAGTGCCCGCGGCGCCGAGCGCCCCGTCCGGGCTGAACGCGACCGACACGAGCTTCCCGGTCTTCCAGTCGAGCGTGCGGAGTTGTTCGCACTTGTCGGCGTCCCAGAGCGTGACGGTTCCGTTCGTGCGCACGCACGCGACCGGGCCGCGCGGATGAACCGCGATCCCGGTCACGTACGGCCGACCGGGATGAACCAATTCGCCCGCCGGCGCGCCGGTGGTCGCGTCGAACATCTGCACCGTGCGGCTGTCCGTGTGGACGAGCAACTTTGCGCCATCCGCGGTGAACGCGAGTTGCTGCACCGGGTCGGCCGCGTCGAGCGGAATGGAAATGAGCTGCTCACCGGTGTTCGCGTCGCGAATCGAACTGTGTTGTAACGGTCGCCCGCTGGAATCGGCTGCTTGCTCGGCGACCGCAAACCGGTGGCCTTCAATGCTCGCAGTGGGTTTCGAGAACCGAATACCGTCGTGGTGCGGGCCGTTCTGCCACACCCGGAAGGGCACCGAACCGACCACAAGCGACCAGCATTCCAAATTCGCGTGGCGCTGGTAATGCGATGCAATCAGTAACCGTGCTTCAGAGGCGGCGAGGGCGATTTCCGGGTTTCCAAATATCACCCCAGGAGGGAGCAAGTTCGCCCAAACTCCAAGATCAACCACCGTGACGCGCGCGAACTCGGCGACGAGTAGAGCTTTGCCATCCGAGGTGAACGCAACGCCCCCGATTGGGAGACCTGCCGGGCCGCAGTGATTAAAACGCTCCTTCCCGCTGACGGCATCCCACACGTCCACGTAACCAACGGGCGCGGATGCGAAGGTGCTGCACGCAGCAGCAACAAGCCCGCCGGGCCCGAGCGCGAGCAGGTTCAGCGGGCGCGGGTTTTCGCTCTGGATGATTCGCATGACGAACTCACACTCACGATGTCGCGAGCGGCTTCAGATGTCTATGTCCCACACCATGATTTTCCCGTTCGCGCTCAGCGCCGCGGCGCGGAACCCGTCGGCGCTGAAACACACCGCACGCAACTTGCCGACCTTCCACGCGAACGACTTCACCACCTTCCACGTCGATGTGTCGTAGAGCGTTACGAGGCTGTCATCACCGACCACCGCGAGCAGCACGCCGTTCGGGCTGAACGCGACCGCGTGGTAGTCCGGTGCCGGCTTCGGTTTCTTCGCGGGCTTCTTGGGCTTCTTCGCCGGCAACTTCGGTAACTTGGCCCGCACCTTCACGCCTTCGGCGAGCGCGCGGAATCTCACCACCGGGCCGTCCGGGTACGCCATGTAGCGGCCCGACGGGTGGATCGCCAGCGTCAACCCGGCAGCGTCCAGGAGCTTGTCCGCGTTGTTCGACTTCAGCGGCTGGTGGTAGACGATGGAGCCGTCGGTGACCGAGCGCACGGTCAAGCCGCGGAATGGTTCGGATCCGCCGAACTTGTACTCCAGCGAGACGAACACACCGGCCGCGGCACCGATCGCGCCGAACCGGTAGTGCGAACCGAGGGGCTTGCGATTCTTCTCCGAACCGTCGCTCCACCGGTCGATCACCCACGCTTCGCGGAATTGCTTCTTCTTCAGTTTCGGGGCGTAATCGAACCGTACCAAGTTCCCCTGATCGCGGCAGACGATGCAGAACCCGCCAGCGGTGTCGAAATGGAACCACGCCGGGTCTTCCGGCAGCCCGGACCGGGTGACGCCGCCGGTCGCCGCATCGAGTACGTCGGTGCGGCTGCTGCCGGACCTGTAGAGGTACACGCGGCCACCGTCCGGGGTGAACGCGACCCGTTCCAGCATCGATTCGCTCTCCGCGACCGGGCGCGGTGGGGCGTCGAGCCGGGGCCACACCTGTACCCGGTCGCCGGTGGAGGCGAGCAGCGCCAGCCCGTCGGGCGAGAACGCGAGCCGGGCCGGGTTTCGCGGACCGCCCGCCGGCTTCAGATCGGATTGGAGTGCGAGCATCTTTTCACCTTACCGGAAGGTGTGTTCCGCAGCCGGGAACGCCCCCGTTCGCACCTCGTTGCAGTACGACTCCACTGCCGTTTTCACCGCGGCGCCGAGGTCGGCGTAGCGCTTCGCGAACTTCGGTTTGAAGTCGGGGTACAACCCGAGCAGGTCGTGAAACACCAATACCTGACCGTCGCACCCGGCACCCGCTCCGATGCCGATTGTGGGGATCGTGACTGAGGCCGTGAGTTTCGCGCCGAGGTCCGCGGGCACGCTCTCCACCACCGCCGCGAACGCGCCGGCTTCTTCCACCGCGGCGATGTCCGCGAGCAGCGCGTCGGCGTCGCGCTGCACCTTGAACCCGCCCATCTGGTGAACCGATTGCGGCGTTAAACCGACGTGCGCCATCACCGGGATGCCCGCGTCCACGCACGCACGAATCGCGGCACGCATCCGCACGCCGCCTTCGAGTTTCACCGCGTGCGCACCGCTCTCCTTCATCAACCGGCCCGCACTCCGCACCGCCTGCTTCGCGCTCACCTGATACGTCATGAACGGCAGATCGCCCACGACCAGCGCCTGCTTCACGCCGCGCATCACGCATTTGGTGTGGTAGATCATCTCGGCCAGCGTGACCGGCAGCGAATTGGGGTGCCCCTGCACCACCATGCCGACCGAATCACCGACGAGGATCGCGTCAACCCCCGATTCGTCGCAGAGTCGCGCGGAGGTGTAGTCGTAGGCCGTGACGACGGCGAGTTTCGCGCCCTTCGTCTTCGCTGCGCGAAATTCGGGAACGGTGATTTGCATGGAGAACTCCAGAAGCCGACCCACCCCCGACCCCTCCCTGCAGGGAGGGGAGGAAGATTGCGCGCCGCAAACGTACCCGGATTATCGGTGTCTTCCTCCCCTCCCTGCAGGGAGGGGTCGGGGGTGGGTCGGCCTTTCGCCTTCACCTTCTCGCCCATTGTACGGTGTTGGATTTCCCCCGCCCTTGCGGTATCTCAGGTAGAATGCTCGTGTCCACCAAGAGGGCGTTATGAGCGTTGCGGTCGAACCAGTCGTGAGCGAATCGCCGGTCACTGATTCCGCGAAGGGGAAAGCGGTCGTGCTGTACGACGGCATGTGTCCGTTGTGTCAGCGCGGCGCGCGCATCCTAAAGCGGCTCGACTGGTTCAAGCGGCTGCACCTTCAAGATTGTCGCGACAAGGCCCACTGGCCACCGTGCGCCGAACCGCTTGACATGAAACGCTTGCTCGAAGAGATGCACCTCGTCACGCCGAACCGCAGGCGAGCGTTCGCGGGGTACAAGGCGTTCCGGTGGATGGCGTGGCGATTGCCGCTTACGGTGTTACTCGCGCCGCTGCTGTACCTCCCCGGCGTACCGGGCTTCGGCAACAAACTGTATTTGTGGGTCGCACGCAACCGCTACGATCTGGTGCCGTGCGGTGATGGTGGCTGCCAGTTGACGCTTCGCGGCAAGGGGCAAGGGGCAAAGGGCGAGGGGTCAGAAAAGACCGAATAGTTACTTGCCTTGTTTTCTTTCTATCCTGTCCCCTGTCCCCTCGCCCCTTGCCCCTAAAGGTTTCGCATGGCTCGCCGTTTCGTCGAACAGCTCCGCGACGGGGACGACCTCGACGACGTGTATCTCGTCACCGACAAGCAACTCCGCGCGAACCGGAACGGCAATCCGTTCCTCCTTCTAGAACTGCGTGACCGCACCGGCGGCATCCAGGGGCGAATGTGGAACGCGGGCGACAACATTGCGCGGGGGTTCGACCCCGGCGATTTCCTGCACGCCACCGGCAAGGTGCAGTTGTTCCAGGGCGCGCTGCAGGTGATCCTCACTGCGGTCGATCGGGTGGAATCGCAGAAGGTCGAGTTCACGGACTTCCTCCCGCAGACCGAACAGAGCATCCCAAAGCTCACCGAACGGCTTCGCGGCTACCTCCTGCGGCTCGGCAACCCGCACCTCCGAGCGCTCGCGGAATGCTTCTTGATGGACGATGCGTTCCTGCGCGCGTTCACCACGTGTCCGGCCGGCGTGAAGTTGCACCACGCCTATGTCGGCGGGTTGCTGGAACACACGATCTCGATGATGGACGCGGCCGACAAGGTGCTGCCGCTCTATCCCGTTGTCGACCGCGACCTCGTGTTAATGGGCATCTTCCTGCACGACGCCGGCAAGACGCGCGAACTGACCTTCAGCCGCGCTTTCGGTTACTCGGATGAAGGGCAGTTGGTCGGGCACATTCCGATCGCGGTGGCGATGCTCGCGGAAACCGCGGCGAAGGTGCCGGACTTAACGGGTGAGCCGTTCCCGCGTGAACTAATGCTGCGCATCCAGCACATGATCCTGAGCCACCACGGGGAACTTAATTACGGCAGTCCGAAGGTGCCGATGACCCCGGAGGCGATGCTTCTCCACCTGATCGACCTGATGGACACGCGAATGCACATGGTGCTTCGCGAGCTGAAGGAAGACCGCAACAACCCGTCCGCGTGGACGCCGTACAACCACAACCTCGGCCGCCGCATCTACAAGGGCGGCCCACTGGGCGATTTGTACGGCGAAGGCGGCGGAGGCTACGATTAAATTCGAAATTCGAAGCACGAAATTCGAAAGAAAGCACAGCCCCAACGACACCCGGGCGCGATTCTGATCCGCACCAGTCCGGTGCTTCCTTTCGAATTTCGTGCTTCGAATTTCGAATTTCTGCTTTCCGAAATGCCTGATCTACTCGCGAAAGTGCTCCACGCGGTCACCGCGAAGAGCTACGTTCCCCTCAAGGCGAAGCCGTTGTTCAAGCGGCTCAACCTGCCCGAGAGTGATTACCCCCAATTCCGCAAGACGGTACGCGAACTCGTGCGCACCGGGCGGCTCTCGCTCGCTCGCAACAACACGCTCCGCGCCGCGGACGTTCACGGCACCGTCACCGGCATCTACCGGCGGAGCGCGTCTGGGCACGGGTTCGTTCGCCCGCACACCGTTGATGGAACGTTCAAGCCGGAAATTTTCATCCGCGAGGACAAGTCGCTCGACGCCGCGACCGGCGACGAGGTGATGGTCCGCGTCACGCGCGAAGCCACCAACATCAAGGACGCGGCCGGCGAGATCGTGCGCGTTCTGGAGCGGAACACCCGCACGTTCGTCGGGACTTACTTCGAGCGCGACCGCGAAGCCCTTGTGCGCATCGACGGGAACGCGTTCACGCACAGCATCGCGGTCGGCGATGCCGGGGCGAAAGGCGCGAAGCCGCAAGACAAGGTCGTCGTCGAGATGCTGCGGTTCCCTACACCGGACGCACGTGGCGAAGGCGTCGTCACGGAAGTACTCGGGCCGCACGGAGCACCGGGCGTGGACACACTCTCGGTGATCCGCGCGTTCGGCTTACCGGAAGCGTTCCCCGAAAGCGCGCTCGCGGAGGCGCGGCAGGTCGCGAGTCAGTTCGCGGAAACCGACCTGCACGGGCGCACCGACTTCACGAACGATCTTGTTATCACCATTGACCCGCCGGACGCGAAGGACTTCGACGACGCGATCAGCGTAGCAATCGACCCAAAGACGAAACACTGGGTGCTGACGGTCCACATCGCGGACGTGGCCGCGTTCGTGAAGCCCGGCGGCGCGCTCGACGTGGAAGCGCGCAATCGCGCGACGAGTGCGTACCTGCCGCAGAAGGTCATCCCGATGTTCCCGGAGGTGATCTCCAACGGGCTGGCTTCACTCCAAGAGGGCAAGGTTCGGTACGTGAAGACGGTGCGGATGGAGTTCACGTCGAACTTGCAGAAGGGGCACGTCGAGTTCGCCAACGGCGCGATCAAGAACCGCAAGCGGTTCACGTATGAGGAAGTGCAGAAGGTACTCGACGAGTTGAGCGGCGTTTCTTCTCCCTCTCCCCTTGCGGGAGAGGGAAAAGACGAAATCTCTCCCGACATCCTCCCCATGCTTCGCCGTATGCGCGACCTCTCGCTGCTCCTCCGCAAGAAGCGGTTCAAGCGCGGTGCGCTCGAACTCACCATGCCCGAAGCCGTACTCGAATACGACGCCGACGGCCGCGTCAACGGAGCGCACTTCGCGGAGCAAAACCTTTCGCACCAGATCGTCGAAGAGTTCATGCTCGCCGCGAATGAAGCCGTTGCCGAACACTTCACGAAGTACGAGGTGCCGTTCCTGCGCCGCGTTCACCCGGCACCGAACGAGGAGAAACTCGAAGCGTTCGCGCAGTTCGCGGGGATCCTCGGCTACCCCATCAAGCGCGTGCAGGACCGGTTCGAACTCCAACGCGTGTTGAGCGAAACCGCGGACAAGCCGGAACGTGCCGCGCTCCACTTCGCACTGCTCCGCAGCTTGAAACAGGCCACGTATTCACCCATCCAGGACGAACACTACGCGCTCGCGAGCCAACACTACTGCCACTTCACGTCGCCGATCCGCCGCTACCCGGACTTGCAGGTTCACAGGTTGCTCGACCGGTGGATTCGGCACGGCTCCGCGAGCGCGAACACGGAAGAACTGGTGGCGCTCGGCGAACACTGCTCGAAGATGGAACGCCGTGCCGAAACCGCCGAACGCGAACTGGTGAAACTGCGGCTGCTCACGTACCTCAGCACACGGTTGGGCGAGCAGTTGGACGCAGTGATTACCGGCGTCGCGGACTACGGGTTCTTCGCGCAGGCCGAGCGATTCCCCGCGGAAGGTTTGGTTCACATCTCGTCGCTCGTGGACGATTACTACTGGTTCGACGAATCGAGTCACACGCTCGAAGGCCGACGCACGAAACGCCGGTTCCGGCTCGGTGATCGCGTGCGACTGGTCGTGGCTCGCATCGACCTTCAAAGACGGATGCTCGATCTCAGGCTAGCCGATACGCAACCGAAGGCGGAAGATGACCGGAGCAACGCCCTCCCCAACTATGGCCACTTCCCGAAACGCGGGAAGCGCCGGAAGTAGTCGTCCTGGAGCGATTCACGATGCCTGTTTGTACGCTGTCAGGCGGCCTTACGATAGGTTACGACGAAGCCGGAAGCGGCCCGCCACTCGTGCTGCTGCACGCGTTCCCGCTTGATCGAACAATGTGGGAACCGCAACTCGCGGCGCTCGCCGATGTGGCCCGCGTCATCGCGCTCGACCTGCCGGGATTTGGCGAGTCGTCGTCGGCCGCGTTCACCATCGACGGCGTCGCGGATCTCGTGAGTGACTTCCTCGCGGCCTTGAACATCCCGAAAGCGACCGTCGGCGGGCTGTCGATGGGCGGCTACGTTGCCCTCGCGTTCGCCCGCAGGCACGCGGACAAGCTCGCCGGCCTGGTCCTCGCGGACACACGGGCCGGTGTGGACGACACCGTCGCGAAGGCGAACCGCACGAAGGCCATCGCACTGGTGAACGAACAGGGCGGCGCGGCGCTGTTCGAGGGTATGGTGCCGAAGGTGATGAGCGATTCGACCCGGGAAACAAATCCCGAAGTAGTGGCGCGCATGAAGTCGATTGCCGCGAAGCAACCGACCGCAAGCGTGGTCGCGGCGCTCGTCGCGCTCCGCGACAGGCCCGACGCGAACCCCGGGCTGAAGAACATCACGGTGCCGACGCTGGTGATCGTCGGCGAGTACGACGGGGTCACGCCGCCGCTGGCGTCCGCGAACCTCTCGGCGCAGATTCGCGGGAGCAAGTTGGTTCACATCCCGGACGCGGGGCACCTGTCGAACGTCGAGAACCCCGACGCGTTCAACGCCGCGATCCGCGGGTTCCTCGGCGCGTGTTAAGGACGACCCCATGCCTTCGTTCTCTGACCGTCTCGCCGAAGCCGTTCGCGCGAAAGGCCCGCTGTGCGTTGGCATTGACCCGCGGTGGGAGTCGCTGCCCGCGGCATTTCGCAAGCCTCGCGAAGAAATGAAGTACATGTGGCGCGTTTCGGTCGCGCTCGCCGAATTCGGTGTGCGCGTCCTCGAACTGGTGCGCCCGTTCTGCGGGGTCGTCAAGCCACAGTCCGCGTTCTTCGAGTTGCTCGGCTCGATGGGCCTTGCGGCCCAACACACCGTGCTGAACCGCGCCCGGGAGATGGGTTTCGTCACCGTCCTCGACGCGAAGCGCGGCGACATCGCGTCCACCGCGACCGCTTACGCCGACGCCGCGTTCGGCGGTTGCACCATCGACGGCGAGACGTTCCCCGTGTGGGACGCGGACGCACTCACCATCAACCCGTACCTCGGGCGCGACGCGGTCGAACCGTTCCTCACGGCCGCGAAGAAGGCGGATCGCGGCGTGTTCGTGTTGGTTCGCACGAGCAACCCCGGCGCCGGGCTGTTTCAAGATTTGGTGTGTGACGGCAAACCGCTTTATCGTCACGTCGCGGCGGAAGTCGCGAACTGGAACGCTTCGACGATTGGCGCGTGTGGGCTTGGCGATGTGGGCGCGGTGGTTGGCGCGACGCACCCGAGGGAGTTGGTCGAACTGCGCGACGCGATGCCGAACGTGTGGCTGCTCGTGCCGGGTTACGGCGCGCAAGGTGGGACCGCGGCCGACGTGAAGGCCGCGTACCGCGCCGACGGACTCGGCGCGATCGTGAACAGCTCGCGCGGGGTCACGTTCCCGTTTCACCCCGACGACCCGGACTGGGAAGCGAAGATCGTCGCGGCGGCGCAGAAGGCGCAAGCCGAGTTGCGGTCGTAAGGCGAACCCGGAGCGTGAGCGACGGGGTGAACCTCAGCGCGTCAGTTCGCGAGAAGATTCACCCCGTCGCTCACGCTCCGGGTTCGCCACGGACGGGCACTTCGCGGTTCCGCGTCAGCGCGGGTAGATCGGCATCACCGGCGTGTTGTAGTTCTTGTACTTCGTGGACTGGTACATGTTCGGCGACGGCAGCGCGCTCGGCCCAGACTGGAACTTCGCCTCGATCCGCTTGAAACTGAACAGGTTGTTGATGGTCTTGATGTAGCCGTTGTTTTCGAGCGAACCAGCAGCCTGTTGACCGACCAGGTTGATCGTGCCGGCTGCGAGGTTCGCCGCGGCCTTGCTCGGCTGCACCACGAGTTTCTTCGTATCGACCGGGCGGAACTCCACGTCCCCCGCGGTCGCCGGCGCCCCCGCAATCATCGCCACCGCGACCAAACCGCAAACGACCCATTTCATCGCGTGTCCCCAGTTTGCGTCACAGGCGGCCCCCGCCGCTGATTTCCCGAGTGAAGGGTGCGGGAATAGCATGGGTTCTCGTGCTGTCAACGGAATTCTGTCAGCGCGAGGTTTCTCGCGTGTGACGGACAAAGACGGCTCGGGGAGTTTTTGTTGCCTTCGACCCCGGAGGGGCGTTTGATGATGGCCCGGGGTTGCGCGCCGCTCCACCCGGTTAACACCAAACGCCCCTCCGGGGCCGAAGGCAACCATGTCCACCGTACCCCGCTTTCTCCTTTGCCTTTCGTTCACACTCGCACCCGCACTCGCGCTGCTCGAAGCGGCCGACGAACCGGACCGCGCGGCGCTGCGCAAGAAAATGGAAAAGGCGATGGGTCCCCTCCCCGGCGCCGACCGCAAGGTGCCGCTCGACGCGAAAATGGTCGGTGAGGAGGTGAAGCTCGACGGCTACTCGCGGTGGAAGGTCACGTTCGCGGTGGAGAAGGGCGACCGCGTACCCGCGTGGTTGCTCATCCCCAATGGTGCCACACGCGACAAGAAAGTCCCCGCGATGCTTTGCCTGCACCAGACGATCAACATCGGCAAGGACGAACCGGTCGGCCTCGGCAAGCAGGACAGCAAGGCACAGGCGCTGCACCTCGTGAAGCGCGGGTACGTGTGCCTCGCCCCGGATTACCCGAGTTTCGGCGAGTACAAGTACGACTTCCAGGAAGCGTTCAAGGCGGGGCTGTATCAGTCCGGCACGATGAAAGCCATCTGGAACAACATGCGCGCGGTGGACTACCTCCAATCGCTGCCCGAGGTGGACGGCGACCGCATCGGCGTGATCGGGCACTCGCTCGGTGGACACAACTCCATGTACACCGCGGCGTTCGACGAGCGGCTGAAGGTGATCGTTTCGAGCTGCGGCTTTTGCAGTTTCGAGAAGTACATGAAGGGCAACTTGAAGGGCTGGACGAGCGACCGGTACATGCCGCGAATCGCGAGCGAGTACAACAACGACCCGAAGAAGATGCCATTCGACTTCTCGGACGTGGTGATCAGTTTCGCCCCGCGTGCGTTCCTCGCGGTCGCACCGGACAAGGACAACAACTTCGAGGTGACTGGCGTGAAGGACGTGATCGCAGTGGCGGAGCCGACCTACAAGGCGCTGAAGGCGCAAGACAAGTTGAAGGCAATCTACCCGGACGCGGGCCACGACTTCCCCGCAGATGCTCGCAAGACGGCTTACGAGTTCATTGACGCGAATCTCAAGAAGTAGTCTCAAGTCAACACGTCGCAAGTCCCAAGTCGAAGACCTCAACGCTGGTGGTCTTCGACTTGGGATTTGCGACGTGTTGACTTGAGACAGCACCCGCTTACGGGAGCGGGACGGTCTTCAGGTCGCCGTTCTTGTTCAGCAGGATGGCGTGGGTGTCGTTCAACTTGTCGAGTTGCACCACGTCGGCCAGTTCCTTGACGGTCTCGGCCTTGACGCCGGCGACGCCGGTCTTGGCGGTGATCGGGGTCGTGGTCGCGAACTCGCCCGTCGGGATCTTCAGGATCCCGTGCTTGCTGTTTGCCATCAGCAGGTAGTCCTTGCCATCCTTCGTGTAGACGATCATGTCCAACGGCTTGTTGCCGTTGCCCAACTCGGCGATGGTCGTGCCCTTCACCTTCGCGCCGGCCTTCAGGTCGGCCACCGGGATCTTGACGAGCGGGGTGCAGGTGTACGCGGCCATGATGTGGTCTTCCTTGCCGACCTTGTACGCGACGAACGTGCGGATCGGCGACCGCGTTTCGACCGCGCCGTGGGCGCCGTGGTAGATCTCGATGCTGGAACCCTTGTCGGCTTCCTTGAACGGGAACGGGATCACCCGCAGGGTGCTGGCGAACTGTTCGCTCGACATCCCGGCGACGACCAACTTGCCGTCCACGAACGCCATCTGAGTGATGACCTCGGGCGCGCCCTTGGCCCCGCCGGTCGCGGGGTTCGGGATCGCCACCTTCGAGAACGACACGTCCTTGAACGCGAACGCCGTGACGGTGCCGTCGCGGGCGACCTTCACAAGCGCCGGGGTGCCGGCGCCGGTGCCGCGGGAGACGCCTACATAGACGTTGCCGGACGCCGGGTTCACCCGGACGTCGTTGATCTTCACGTCCTTGTCGGTCACGCCCAGCGCGGCCGCGATCTTGGAGTCGAGTTTTTCGATGTTCAGCGGCTTGTCGCCGGCCGGCTTGGCATCGCCGGTGTCGATGGCGAACAGCGTGGCGCCGGCGGAGTCGCCGACGAACAGCAGTCCCTTCGGGCCGAATGCCAGGGCGGTGACGGACTTCACGTCCGGGGTGCCTTTGGTCAGGCCGTCGTCGGCCCGGCCAACGGCGGCCGACGCCAATACCAGCGCGGCCACGAGCAACTTGGTGCGCATGAACAGTCCTCACACGGTGAAGAGCCACTCCGCCGGTTTGCGTGAGGCGGAGCCAAAATTGGGGGAGGCGAACCGGGGCGAGAGAACCGGCCCCGTGGGGGTATCATCCGGCGCGGCGATGAAGATGCAAGGAGAAAGGGATTAGAGTTTTCGGCGTTCAGTGTTCAGTGTTCAGTGTTCAGTTGGCGACAGGACCGCATGAACGCCCCCCAGACCAACTGCCCTTCATCTTACTGAGCACTGAGCACTGAACACTGAACACTGAACACTGTAAGTTGGCAGAGCCGGCGCTGGTCCGGCGTTACCACACAGGAGGAACTTCGATGCGTCTGATGACAATCTGCGCGCTGGCGTTCGCGTTCGCGTTCACCCCGTTCGCTGCGGGCGAGGACAAGAAATTGGAGCGCCCGAAGCTCGACGCGAAGGAGTGGAAGAAGACGAAATCCGGCCTGGAAATCTGGGATGTGAAAGAGGGCAAGGGTGAAGCGGTGAAGGAAGGCGCGACCGTTACGATCCACTACACCGGCTGGCTCACCGACGAAAAGGCGACGAAGTTCGACAGCAGCGTGGATCGCGGCGAGAAGGCCGAGTTCCCGCTGGGTAGGCTGATCAAAGGCTGGCAGGAAGGCATCCCGGGCATGAAGCCGGGCGGTGTCCGTCGGCTCAAAATTCCGTCGGACCTGGCCTACGGCGACAAGGGCCGCCCCGGCATCCCCGGCGGCTCCACGCTGGTGTTCGAGATCGAGCTGTTCGAGGCGAAGTGAGTGGTGTGAAACGAGTGAGGGCGAG
>CAMDQN010000027.1 GCA_945905925.1 Singulisphaera sp. GP187 | reverse complement strand
CCTTCGACTGGACCTACACCGGCAAGCCCCTCCAAAAGAACCGCCGAGCCAACTTCGTCCCGCCGCACCGCCGCGTCAAACCACGAAACCTACACAAACCACAAAGCCTTGCCACCTGATGAAATGTTGGATGCGAGTTGTGGCACTAGATGGTCGCGGTTCCGACACGAGGATGTTCATCGACTCAGTTTGTCCGCCCCGGGTGCGGCGGTTTGGCCGATGGTCGCGAGTGCTTGCGTGAGGAAGTCGGTCGCGAGCTTTTGCACGCGTGCATCGATCGCTACGCACGCGGCATCCCACGCGGTCTGCGGCGTGCCAGGTTTCCACGGTTGCCCCGACACTTCGATGTACGCTTTTGCTTTCGGCTCCGTACCTGAGGGGCGCAGGCACACTTTCGCTGCGGTCCCGTCGCCCGCGAGCCTGAAGATCAGGAAGTTCCGCGCGGCCTTGTCCGTGTCGCCTTTGAATGGCCCCATCCAGCCGTTCTCGTCCTGCAAGTCCTCGAAGCCCGTGACCGGCAAACCGCCGATCTCTCTCGGTGGGTTCAGGCGCAGCGCGTCGAGCATTCGTGCCATGTTCATCTTCCCTTCGAGACCAGTTAGCACGATGTTCAGTAACTCGTTGCGGAAGTACCCGAACTGTCGGTTGAGGTCGTCGAGGTAATCGACGAGCGTCCGCCCCTGGCGCTTCTGGTACAGCGCGGCTTCCGCCAAGAGCAGCGCCGCGACCGCGGAGTCCTTGTCGCGAACGGCTGCCGTCGCCATGATCCCGTGGCTTTCTTCTGTCGCGATCACGAAGTCACTCAGCGAGCCGCGAACGTCGCCGAACTGCCCGGTCGATTCGAGTTGCCATAACGCGTCGGCATGGTACTTGAAGCCCACGAGCAAATCGCCGATCACCTGCGCGCCGAACTGTCGACCGATGCGCGTGATCTGGCCCGTGGTCACTTCCGTGGTAATGACGATGGGCGCCGCGGGCAGCGACCCCGAGCGCGCGAGTTGCGCCAACTTGAAGTGCGTGAGCAGCGCCGCGAGTTCGTTCCCGGTGATGAACCGGAACGTGCCCTTACCATCGGGCGAGCGGTTCGCCATGCCCCCGATGCGGTCCGCGTCCGGGTCGGTCGAGATGATCAGGTCCGCGCCGCGTTCGGTGCCCACTCGCTCGGCGCGGTCCATGCACTCCGGCACTTCTGGGTTCGGCGTCTTGGTGACGTTCGGAAACTGCCCATCCGGCGTGGCTTGCTCAGGCACCGGGATCGGGCGGAAGCCTTGTGCCTCCAACACTTCACCGGCGCAGAACCCGCCGCATCCGTGCATCGGCGTGAACACCACGCGAAGCTCGTCGGCTTTCGGCGAACCGAGTACGCTCTCGTGCCGGCACATCTCGATGAACGCCCGGTGCGGTGCTTCGTCGAGGAACTGCACCTTCCCCGAGCGCACCGCGTCATTGAATGGTATGTGCTTGATCGTCAGCACTTGTTCCACCATCTCGCTCATCAACTGATCTTCGGGCGGCACGAGTTGACTGCCGCGGTCGTCGTAGAACTTGCTCCCGTTATCGTCCGGCGGGTTGTGGCTGGCGGTCATGTTCAACCCGCCGTGCGCACGGAGGTGGCGGATCGTGAACGACAACTCCGGGGTCGGGATGTAGCGCTTGCTGTCGGGCGGGAGGATGATCGCTTGAATGCCGTTGGCCGCGTACACGCCGGCCGCGTGCTGGCAGAACTCGCGACTCGACAGGTGCAACACTGGGTTGGGCAGCGCGGGGTTGTAGACCTTCCGCTTGTCCTCGAACTGCCTGACATCGAATGCCAAGACCACCCTCAGCGGCGATACGCCGGGGAACCGCTGTCGGAGGTACTCGCAGTGGCCCTGCACGCTCGCGCCGAGAGTCCAGACGTTCATGCGGTTCGGGCCGATGCCGACCGCCCCGCGTCGACCCCCGGTGCCGAACGGCATCACCTGATAAAAGGAGTCCAACAGGACCGACCACGCTCCGTTCGCGCAGAGGTGTTCGAGTTGGGGGCGGTACGCGGCGAACTCCGCGTGTGTGATCCAGGTTTGAAGGTTGCCGAGTGCCTTGTCTTTGAGTGCGGCGTCGGCGTCGATGCCGACGAAGCCGGCCCGCGCCTGTGCGACGAGATCCATGAGCGTGAAGTCCTCGTGGCGAACGTGGGTGGCCAATGTTGGTGTACCGCCCGCCCGTTGCGGGGACTACTGCATTCGTCGGTCGAACCATCCGCTATGATTGAAGTAACGCCTCACCGGCCGTTCGTTTCGAGGAAAACGTGAGCAGTCTGGAATACCGTTTCGATGTTGTCGTGGTTGGGGCCGGGCACGCGGGGACGGAAGCGGCGATGGCCTCGGCCCGCCTCGGCCTGAAGACGTGCCTCCTGAGCATGAACGCGGACGCGGTCGCGCAGATGAGTTGCAACCCCGCGATCGGCGGCGTCGCGAAGGGTCAGATCGTTCGCGAGATCGACGCTCTCGGCGGCGTGATGGGGAAGTGCATCGACGCGAGCGGCATTCAGTTCCGTGTGCTGAACCTGTCCAAAGGGCCAGCGATGCACTCGCCGCGCGCGCAGGCGGACAAGAAGTTGTACCAGTTCACGATGAAACGCTGGGTCGAGGAGCAGGAGAACTTGACGCTCCGCCAAGAGTTGGTTGAGGGTCTGCTGATCGAAGAAGGCGGAGGGCGGAAGGCGGAAGGCGGAGAGGAATCAGAGAACCCGGCTTCATCTTTCTCCGCCTTCCGCCTTCCGCCTTCCGCCATTCAAAGAGTCCTCGGCGTCGTCGCGCGTGGTGACACGCGGTATCTCGCCTCCGCGGTGATCCTCACCACGGGCACCTTCCTCAAAGCGATCATGCACACCGGCGAGGCGAAGACCGTTGGCGGGCGCGCCGGTGATTCGTCCGCCGAGGGCATGAGCGGCAGTCTTGCCGAAGCCGGCTTTGAACTCGCGCGATTCAAGACCGGGACTCCGTGCCGTCTCAACGGACGCACCATCGACTTCACGAAATGCACCGTTCAGCCGGGCGACGCGACCCCCAGGCCGTTCAGCTTCAGCACCGAGAAGATTACCGTACCGCAGGTGGTGTGCCACAGCACCGAGACCACGCCCGCGGTTCACGACATCATCCGCGCGAACCTTCATCGCGCCCCGATGTACAGCGGCCAGATATGTGGTCGCGGGCCGCGGTATTGCCCTTCCATCGAGGACAAAGTGGTTAGGTTCGCGGACAAGGACTCGCACCTCATCTTCCTTGAGCCCGAAGGGCTGAGTACGCGCGAATATTATTGCAACGGCATCAGCACCAGCCTCCCGAAAGACGTGCAGGCCGCGATGTTGAAGCTCATCCCCGGGCTGGAGAACGCGGAGGTGATGCGCTGGGGATACGCGGTCGAGTACGACTACGCCCCGCCGACGCAACTTCACCCGACGCTCGAAACCAAGCCGGTTAGCGGGCTTTACTTCGCGGGGCAGATCAACGGCACCACCGGGTATGAGGAGGCCGCGGCGCAGGGGTTGATGGCGGGCTTGAATGCTGCTCTCAAGTTAAAGGGGGAATCGCCGCTCGTACTTGACCGGAGCCAGGCGTACATAGGGGTGTTGATCGACGATCTCGTGACGAAGGGCGTGGACGAACCATACCGCATGTTCACGTCGCGCGCGGAGTACCGGCTGCTTCTGCGCCACGACAACGCAGACCGCCGACTCACGCCACTCGGCCGGCGCGTCGGTTCGGTGAGCGATGCCGAGTGGGAACGCTTCCAGCGCAAGGAGCAGGGAATCACCGAACTCCAGACTGCGCTAAAGACAAACCGCAGCGCCGGTGACACACTCGCGACGTGGCTCCGCCGCACGGAGGTGGAATGGTCGGAGGTCTGCGCGCGTCTGCCCGCGTTGGCGGAATGGGACACACGGCCCGAGGTGGTGGAACAGGTGGTTCTGGAGGCCAAGTACACCGGCTACATTGCGCGACAGACAGCGGATGTGGAGCGATTCCAGCGACTGGAGAACCGGCGCATCCCGACCGCGTTCGATTACGCCGCAGTTCACCAACTCAGGCACGAAGCGCGCGAGAAGTTGAGTCGGGTGCGCCCCACGAGTTTGGGCCAGGCGAGCCGCATCAGCGGCATCACCCCGGCCGACCTAGCAATGCTGTTGCTTTATCTGGATTGAGCCGTTATGGGCTGCTTGCCCGTTAGGGAGAAGCCGGGTAACTGGCAACGCCCGCGGGATCGGTCGCGGTCACTCTGAAGCGCAAACTCCGCGCAGGCGACACGGTTTCCGGCTCCTCCGAAGGGAAAGCTGGCAAAATCGTGGGGCTGCGCGAAGTAGGGCGCCGATGATTCCCGCGACCGAGTCGGCAGGAACCTACATTTGGGTCGCTCGGGAAGGAAGGCGAGAACTCCAGGGCCAGAGTCGCGCGTGTGATGGGGCGAAACCGGGAGCGTTGTCTGGGTGATCGGGGCGGAACTTGGGTCGGGTGTGACTTCCATACCCAATCGCGTGAGTTCTGGGCCGTTGATCGGACAGCGAACCCGGGTATGATGGAGTGGGCAACCGAAGCCACTCCGCTTGCTCTACACCACGAGTCGCTTCACCCGGGATCGTTCGGTTGCCCTCCATTCCTGTGTCGTCCTCCGGATTGCGCCAGTTGCGCGGGTCGGTGGGCGGTGCGGCCAGATGTCCTGCGTGAGTCACGGACGAAGTTTCGGTCCGCAGCCCGGCTCGGTCGTTCGGCCGTGCGCGGATCTCCCCCATGCGAGCCGGCTGAGCCGGCCAAGGTGGATGCGCGTATGAAGACGGTGTTCACAACCGGTGAAGCGGCGAAGATCTGTAAGGTCTCGCAGCAGACAATCATCCGTTGTTTCGACAACGGGCAACTCAAGGGGTTCCGCGTTCCCGGAAGTAAGTTCCGGCGCATCCCCCGTGAAGCTCTTTACAAGTTCATGAAGGACAACGGCATCCCAACGGATGCCCTAGAGAGCGGCAAGCGCAAGGTGCTGCTCGTGGACGACGACCTCGAACTGGTCGACGTCGTCCACAAGGCACTCCAGGACGACGGCCGCTTTGAAGTGCGGATCGCGTCCAACGGCTTCGACGCGGGCATGATGGTGAAGGACTACCGTCCCGACCTCATCATCCTCGACGTGATGCTGCCGGACATCAACGGCAAGGAAGTGTGCCACCGGGTGCGCGCCGACCCGGCGATGGAGGATGTGCGGATCATTTGCATCTCCGGCATGATCGAAGAAGACAAGGTGCAGGAACTCAAGTTGGCGGGTGCCGACGAGTTCATCCACAAGCCGTTCGACGTGGACCACCTGATCGAGAAAATGTGCGCCCAACTCGACATCGAGACCGGCGTGTTGGCCTGAACAAAAGGATGAAGGGTGCAGGATGAAGGATGAAACAAATGGCTCCGCCGTTTTGGTTTCCCTTCATCTTCCAGCCTTCATCTTTCATCCTTGAGGTTCCTATGCCAGGGAAGGCGGTGGCGCGGACCGCGGTGGGATTGCCGTGGCTGTGCCCGAACACGGATAGCCTGATCAGGCTCGCCGAATCTCCGGCGGGCCTCGCGCGGCAATCCACCGTCGACGTTGGTGATGTCGGGCTGTTGGCCTTTTTGCTTCGGTTCGCACCGTCGCCATTTTCGCCCACCAGCAATTTGTTTTGTCCGTCTGCGCTTTCTGCCGCGTCGCTCCCGGACACGGCCGCTGCGTACCTCGCCACCACTCCGAGCGGCTGGGTGAATCCCGTTCACGAAGTCGCGAAGCGGTGCCGCGCGTTTTCCGTACATGCGAGCGCGTTCGCGCACCGGCTCGCCGAACACATCCATCACGCTGGTGCCGACCGCGCTGCGGCGGTTCTCGCGCTCGCGCCGCTGGGTTGGCTCGCGGTCGCTCCTGTCGATCCCGGCGCGTTTACGGAATTGCTTAACGATCCGCTCACGCCGCCGACGCTGGCGCTTCAGGCGGAGTGCTGGGGTCTCGACCAGAACGCCATCGCCCGCCGGCTAGCGAACCGCTGGCGTCTGCCCGCCTGGATCACGCCTCTTCTCGGCAACCTGAACCTTCCGCTCGTCGCGGCCCGCGCGGTCGTCGCCGACCCGGAGTTGTTCGTCCTCTGCCAGTTCGCCGCGTTCGAGGCCGAGCGCCGCGTTCATTCGCTCGGTCTCACCGAAGGCGTTGATCGTGCAGAGTTACTGCGAACACTGAAACTCGATGACGCGACTGTGGACGCACTGTGGACGGCCGTTGCGCCCGATTCCGCACCGGTTTCCGACTTCGACCCGAACCCACACAATGTGCCGCTGGTTTCGAATCTGCTGAAGATGGCGGCCGAAAGCCGGCGGCGCAACGGTGCCGCGCTTGTGCTGCGCCTCGAAGACCGGGTCGACGAACTCCATCATGCGGTGGCGCACGTCGCGGGCGATTTCGACACGCGGGCGCGCGACGCGAAACTCCGGGCGCTCGCGGAACTCGCAGCCGGCGCCGGACACGAGATCAACAACCCGCTCGCGGTCATTTCGGGCCACGCACAACGTTTGTTCCGCACGGAACCGGACCCGGAACGCGGGGAGACGCTTCAGACCGTCATTCGCCAAACGCACCGCATCGCGGGGATCGTGCGAGACCTAATGCAGTTCGCGCGCCCGCCGCAGCCGCAACCACATCGTACCGCCGCGACTGAACTCATCTCTACGGTCCGCGACGAACTCAGCCCGTTCGCTGTGGAGAAAGGCGTTCGCATCGAACTCGGTACAGTGGCAACAGATGTGTTTGTGCGATGCGATTCCAAACAGATCAAGCACGCTCTCGTCGCGCTCGCTCGCAATGGCGTCGAGGCGGCAGGCAGTGACGGATGGATTCGACTGAGTTATACCAACGGCGACGATGAGTTCGTCACGTTCGTGGTCGAGGATAGCGGACCGGGGTTGAGCGCCGCGTCGCTCGAACACGCGTTCGACCCTTTCTATTGCGGGCGCTCGGCTGGTCGTGGGCGTGGCCTGGGACTTCCGACCGCGTGGCAGTTCGCCCGGCAGAACGGTGGCGACGTGCGACACGAGCCAACCGACGGGTCGACGCGTTTCGTCGTCACGGTGCCACGCTCGGTCACGCTCGACTTCCTCGACCGCCAATCGGCTTGATCGCCCCTTCAATCGATCAGGCACACGGGTGTGCCTGATCGATTGAAGGCTCCCCATTTCTTCCCTGCCTCTTGCGGTCGCTTCCTCCCGCCGTTACCCTCCACCTATCCGTTCTCAATTCGTGGTGGCGTTTTACCGGAAGGAAGCCGGTCATGCTACAGTCCGTGACGGAACTAACCCGCAACACTGCTCAGTTGATTTACCCCGACACGTGCCTGATTTGCGACTCCCATGAGGGCACGCACCGGCACGGGTTCTGCACCGGGTGTCACCTCGCTGTCACAACGGACCCGTTCCCTGTTTGCCCGTGGTGCGCACAAACGGTCGGTCCGCACACCAACACCAGTACAGGCTGCGCGGAATGCAGTGGACGTTCACTCGGCTTCACAGGTGCAGTCCGGCTTGGGCCTTATGACGGAAAACTGCGCGAAGCTGTACTGCGCATGAAAGTTCTAACGGGAGAAGGGCTGGCGGATTTGCTCGGACGCACGTTTGCGGAGTGTCGTGGCACCAATCTTGCAACATCTGCAATAGATGTGGTTGCCCCGATTCCGCTCCACTGGTTGCGGAAATGGCTCCGAGGATACAACCAGGCAGAATCCGTCGCACGCGAACTCGCGATGGGGCTGAAGGTGCCGTTCGAGCCGCACTTGCTACGCCGGGTCCGGCATACGACACAACATGTCCAGGTGTCACGCACGGCGCGACTGGAAAATATTAAGGGTGCGTTTCGGGTGCGATCCGGCGCAAGGTTACTCGGTCAAACAGTCCTACTCGTGGATGACGTGCTGACCACGGGGAGTACGGCGAGCGAAGCAGCACGAGTGCTTCGCGCTCAGGGTGCGGATCGTGTCGTGGTCGCAGTACTCGCCCGGCGGTAGGAGTTGCATGGGTGGGATCGGTGGTACAAGCAGGTGCGATTGCGCTGGCTCCGCAGGTAGCAACGGAAGCGGTACCCTCCAGCATGCGACCGGGTGGAGTTTTAACGTGGTTTCTTGATGAACCGATCGGTCGGAGTGTGATACCAAGTAGGTTAAGGGCTGTGGCATCCCGGGGGGGAATGCCACAGTTCCCATCATGGGGGAGTAGCGTCAATGGCACGTTTCGTGATGGGCCTTGTCGGCGTGTTGGCGTTCAACACACTGGCGCTGGCCGGGCCGGGCGATCTGTTCACTGAGAAGGAGAAAGACTTCGGGGTCAGTCCGAAGGGAACGGTTCTGGTTCACTACTTCCGGTTTACCAATACCACCAACGACACGATCACGCTTGGCCAGCCGCGCGTATCGTGCGGGTGCGTTACCCCGGCTCTCTCGTCAGACCGGCTCGCGCCTGGCGAGTCAGCCGCGGTCATTGCGTACATGGACACGAAGCGGATCCCGCACGCGGGCATCACGAAGACGGTTCTGGTTTATGTCCCGTTCACCTCGCCAAAGTTCGAAGAGGTTGCGCTCAAGGTTACAACCGTTACCCGCGACGACCTCATGATGTCGCCGGACGTACTCGCGTTCGGGAACGTCACGAAGGGCAAGGGAGCGAAAGTGTCCACGAAGGTCACATTCACGAGCGACCCGAAATGGACCGTGAACAAGGCTACGAGCACAGGCGGGTTCGTGAGTGTCGAGGCGACTCTCAGTTCTCGCAGCGGCAGCATCGTTACTTACGACATCATCGCGACACTCGCGAAAGAGTGCCCGGCGGGAAGCTGGACTTCGGACGTGAATTTGGAAACGTCGCACGCCTCGGTCGCAAAACTCCGCATCCCGGTCACCGTGAACGTCACCGCGGCGGTCGCGGCATCACCGGGAACGGTCGCGTTCGGCAACGTGAAGACGGGCAGCACACCGGAACAGAAGATCACGATCCAGAGTGCGACGCCATTCAAGATTCTCGAAGTGAAGGGCGCTGACACGCAACTCACGGTGAAGTACGATACCGATATTGCGAAGGCGGTTCACACGGTCGTGATCGCGGCCAACCCAACCGCAGCCGGTGGGTTCATTCGGACCGTTGAGATCGTGACCGACAACAAGGATCAACCGTCGATCATCGTGCCCGTGACCGCGAAGGTCGTCGGCAAGTAATCCAAACCTAACCCCGAAAGCCCGCCTGCACAAGCAGGCGGGCTTTCTCATTTGTAGTGCGCTGTTGCGTTTCCTATCACACTAGTGTTGTCGCTCGCCGCTCGTGAGGTTCGCCGGATGCCGGACGTGAAATCCAGACCGTTCAGGAAGTTGCTCGTTGCGAACCGGAGTGAGATCGCGATCCGGGTGTTCCGCTCGGCCCACGAACTCGGTATTCGTACGGTCGCGATCTACTCGCATGAGGACCGGTTCGCGCTCCACCGATTCAAAGCGGACGAGGCGTATCAGGTCGGAAAACCCGGCGAGCCGATCCGTGCCTACCTCGACATTCTCGGCATCGTGAAACTCGCGAAGGAAGTGGGCGTCGATGCCATTCACCCCGGTTACGGCTTTCTCTCGGAAAACGCAGCGTTCGCACGCGCCTGTGCTGATGCGGGAATCACGTTCGTCGGCCCACGCCCGGAGGTGTTGGAGCAACTCGGCGACAAGGTGACCGCGCGCGCGATCGCGCAGAAGGCGAATGTACCGGTTCTTTCCGGCGGCGATAGCCCGCTCGCGAGCGCGGCCGAAGCAACGGCACTCGCGGAGAAACTCGGCTACCCAGTGATCGTGAAAGCTTCGATGGGCGGCGGCGGTCGCGGGATGCGAGTCGTCCACATCGCGGACAAACTCCACGAGGCAGTCGAGTCGGCGCAACGCGAAGCCGGCGCCGCATTCGGCATCGCCGATGTGTTCCTCGAAAAATTCGTGGTGCGTGCCAAGCACATCGAAGTGCAGTTGATCGGCGACAAGCACGGCGGATTGGTTCACCTCTTCGAGCGCGACTGTTCCATCCAGAGGCGGCATCAGAAGGTTGTCGAACTCGCACCCGCACCCAGTCTACCCGACGACATCCGGCAGGGCATTCTCGACGCGGCGCTCTCTGTGGGCAAGGCATGCGGCATTGACAACGCGAGTACGGTCGAGTTCCTCTACGACACCGACGCGAAGCGGTTCTACTTCATCGAAGTGAATCCGCGCATTCAGGTCGAACACACGGTTACCGAACAAGTCACGGGCTTCGACATCGTCCGGTCGCAGATCCTGATTGCTTCCGGGCTGCCGTTGAATCACGCACGCGTCGGTCTGGAGCAGAGCGCGATCAGTACACGCGGGTTCGCGATTCAGTGCCGCGTGACGACCGAAGACCCCGCGAACGGCTTCGTGCCCGATTACGGGCGCCTCAGCGCGTACCGTTCGAGCGGCGGTCCCGGCATCAGGCTCGACGCGGGGACCGCGTTCGGCGGCGCGGTCATTACGCCGTTCTACGACTCGTTGCTCGTGAAGGTGACCGTTAGCGGCTTGACGTTCGCGGACTGCGCGACGCGAATGGAGCGATGCCTCCAGGAGTTCCGTGTTCGCGGTGTTAAGACGAACATTCCTTTTTTGTTGAACCTGATCAGCCACCAGCAGTTCCTCGCAGGTGATGTGACCACGCGATTCCTCGACGAAACCCCGGACCTGTTCCGCTTCACGGCGCGCCGCGACCGCGCGACGAAGGTGTTGTCGTACCTCGCGGAGATCATCGTCAACGGGCACCCGGAGATCGCTAAAGGGCGAACCCGGAGCGTCAGTGACGGGGTGAACCCAATCCCATCAGGCCGCGCTCACCCCGTCGCCAACACTCAGGGTTCGCTGTTGCCGAATGGAACTCGCGACAAGTTCAAGGAACTCGGGGCGACGAAGTTCGCCCAGTGGACGCGCGAGCAAACCCGCTTGCTCGTGACCGACACGACGATGCGGGACGCGCATCAGTCGCTGTTCGCGACCCGGATGCGCACTTTCGACATGCTCGCCATTGCGGATCGCTACGCGCGCGAACACGCCGACCTGTTCTCGATGGAGATGTGGGGGGGAGCGACGTTCGACACCGCGATGCGATTCTTGAAGGAATCACCGTGGGACCGGCTCGCCCAACTGCGCGAGCGCGTCCCGAACATCCTGTTCCAGATGCTGGTGCGCGCCGCAAGTGCGGTCGGCTACACGAACTATCCTGATAACGTGGTGTACGAGTTCATCAGGCTCTCTGCCGAAGCCGGCATGGACATCTTCCGCATCTTCGATGCGAACAACTGGCTCCCGAACATCAGACTCGGAATCGACGCGGTCCTCAAGACGAATGCGATCTGCGAGGCCGCGATCTGTTACACAGGCGACATTCTCAATCCGAAGCGGGACAAGTACACGCTCAACTACTTCGTGAACCTCGCGAAGGAACTGGAGAAACTCGGGACGCACCTCCTCGCGATCAAGGACATGGCCGGGTTGCTCAAACCCTACGCCGCGAAGCGACTCGTGAAGGCCCTGCGCGAGGCCGTCGGTGTACCGATTCACTTTCACACGCACGACAGCGCCGGCGGGCAACTCGCGTCGTACATGATGGCCGCAGAAGAGGGCGTGAGCATCGTCGATTGCGCGTTCGCGCCGATGGCCGGCGTGACTTCCCAGCCGAGCCTGAACGCGCTCGTTGAGACGACGCGGTTCACGCCGCGCGACACCGGGCTGAGTTTCGACGCACTTCAAGCAACCGCGAATTATTGGGACCGCGTGCGCAAACTCTACTCTCCGTTCGAGACGGGGCAACTTGCGAGTTCGGCCGAGGTCTATCTCCACGAGATGCCAGGCGGGCAGTACGCGAATCTCTACCAACAGGCGCACTCGCTCGGTGTCGGCGAGCGCTGGAACGAGGTCGGCAAGATGTACGCATCCGTCAACCAGATGTTCGGTGACATCGTGAAGGTGACGCCGACGTCGAAGGTCGTCGGTGACATGACGCTGTTCATGATGGCGAACAACCTCACGCCGGAGATGGTGCTGGACCCGAAGCGCGAGATCGCATTCCCGGAATCCGTGGTGGAGTTCTTCGAGGGCAAACTCGGTCAGCCGCCCGGTGGGTTTCCGCCTGCTCTGCAAACGCGAATCTTGCGAGGGAGAAAGCCGCTGACGGATCGCCCCGGCGCGACACTCCCGCCGGCAGACCTAGCGAAAGCCACGAGCGAACTCGAAGGGAAGTTGCGCCGCCCGCCGAGCGACCAGGATGTGATCTCCTACATCCTGTACCCGAAAGTGTTTGCCGAGTACGCTGAGCATCAGGCGAAGTATTCGGACCTGAGCGTGCTGCCGACGCCCGCGTTCTTCTTCGGCATGATGAAGGGCGAGGAAGTCAGCATCGAGATTGAAGCGGGCAAAACGCTGATCATCAAGTTCCTCACCATCGGCGAGGCGCAACCGGACGGCCGGCGTGTGGTGTACTTCGAGCTGAACGGTCAGCCGCGCGAGGTGATTGTCGCGGACAAGTCGCTGAGCGCAGGCGCGGTGAAGGCGCGTGCGAAGGCCGAGTCCGGGAACACAAAACACGTCGCCGCGCCGATGCCGGGTGCGGTGGTCGCGGTCGCGGTGGCGCCCGGCGACGAGGTCGCGGCCGGGCAGAAGTTGTTCACGCTCGAGGCGATGAAGATGGAAACCACGCTCCACGCCGACCGACCCGGGAAGGTGGCGGAAGTCCTCGTTCGCCCCGGAGTGCAGGTCGAAGGCGGCGACCTCGTGATCCGGTTCGAGTGACGTCGTTGTACTCTGGCCGCAAGCAACTCTCTGTCGGGGAATCCACATGCTGCCCCTGGTTCTGGCCTTCGCTACCATCGGTGCGGATCCCGCGCCGACGATTACCTCGCCGGTCGGCACAGGCGAGAAGGGCTTCTCCGGTGACGGCGGCGCTGCAGACAAGGCGAAACTCGATCAGCCGTTCGATGTCGCGTTCGATAAGGCCGGTAACCTTTACTTTTCCGACACATTCAACCACCGCATCCGCAAGGTGGACCCGAAGACCGGTGTGATTTCCACGGTCGCGGGCAATGGTAAAAAGGGGTTCGCGGGCGACGGTGCGAAGGCGACCGACGCGAACCTGAACGAACCCTACGGCATCGAACTCGACGCTGACGGCAACCTCTACATTGTGGACCGACTCAACTATTGCGTGCGCAAGGTGGACGCGAAGACCCTGGCCATTACCACGATCGCCGGAGTGGGCGGGAAGTCCGGGTTCGGTGGCGACGGCGGCGCCGCGGACAAGGCGCTACTCGTCGAACCGAACGGCATCTGCCTCGATGGTAAGGGGAAACTCTACATCGCGGACGTGGCTGGACATCGCGTCCGTGTCGTCAATCTCGCGAAGGGCCAAATCGACACACTCGCCGGAAATGGAAAGGGTGCGACGACCGGCGACGGCGGCGCACTGAAGGACGCGGTGCTGTTCGGCCCGCGCGCGGTCGCGATCGCGCCGAGTGGGAAGCTCCTGATCGTGGAGCGCAACGGTCACTGCGTTCGGGTCGTCGATCTCGCGAAGGGCACAATCGACCGGTTCGCAGGCACAGGCAAGAAGGGCTACACTGGCGACGGTGGGAAAGCACTCGACGCGACCTTCGACGGCCCGAAGGAAATCGACATCGACAAGGACGGCAATGTGTTCGTAGTGGACACCGAGAACGAAGCGATCCGCAAGATCGACGCGAAAACCGGCATCGTGACGACTATGGCAGGAAAAGGGAAGTCGAAGACACCGGGCCTCGGTGACAACGGCGCCGCGACTGCCGCCACGCTCGGTCGGCCGCACGGGGTCGCGGTCGGGTTGGATGGCGCCCTCTACATCGGCGACACTAATAGCCACCGCATCCGCAAGGTGAAGTGACCCCTTTGCTCGCCGCTTCGCGGGGACTGCTCACCTACTTCGCCAGAAAGAAGCCCGCGGCGAACGCGAGGCCGAGCAACACGACCACCGCACCCATGAGCAGTGTCGCCTTCTGGGCACTGATGACGAGCATTCGGGGCGGCTCGCCGAGACCCATCGCGTCCTGTCCCGACGTTGGCGGGGGTTTCGCCCGGTCGTCTTCGGCGGGGGAAACAGTACGGCCGAGGAGCTCGTCCACGTTGCCCTCGAAGAGCGGCGGATCGTCCGGGTTCGGGGTCACTTTCGGCGCGGTGTGTGGGTTTGCATCTGGCGACAGGTTCAGCGCGGACGCAGCGGGTTTCGGGACTCCCTTCGGAACAGGCGGCGGTGCGGTTTTGGGGACCGGTGGTGGAACGGCCTTTGGCAGTTCCGTGCGCGGTGGCTCGGCCGGGCGCGCGGGCGGGTCAGCGGTCGCGGCCGGTTGGCCGTTGGTCGCTGGTTCCACGATGCGCTCGGTCGCCAGGTTCCCGAGCATTTCTTCCACGTCGTCCAGGTTGACACGCTCGGTTTTCGAGTCGTCGTCCGTGGGGACGGGCACCGTGATGGTGTAACTGCAGTGCGGGCAGATCGTTTCGGTCCCGGCCTTGCGGGTCGCGATCCCGAGAAGCCGGTTGCAGTACGTACAGCGGAACCGGATGGGCATTCCGAGGTCTCCGGCCAACGAGGGCGGGGCTAACAACGTTTAGCAGCAGTATACCAATCGCCCGACGGTCTGGGCACGAATCCAGCTCAGAGCTTGATCGGGGCGCTCATCCCAGGAAGAATGAGTGTTACGCCCTGCGAACACCGACTCGGAGCAACCCGATGACCGCACGCCACTCACGCCCGGCACTCGCGCTGGTCCTCCTTGCCAGTTGCGCCGCGGTCGTGTCCGCCGCGGACGTGGTGATTCTCAAGGACGGGTTCGTGATCCAGGGCAACGTGCATAAAGAATCGGAGATGGTTTTCGACAAGTCTACCGGCACCTCGATCCGGATCGTCAAGGCGAATGGTCTCGACATGATCGACGAGGGGCCGAAGGTGACGGTCTTCAGCACTCATGGGAAGCAGCTCGGCGCCATTTCTCCCGACACGAAACTCCGGCCCGAATTCAAGGCGTACACAATGCCGTTCCAGGGGCGGAGGTCGAACCTCCCGCTCGCCGGACTCGCGGCGACTTCAAAAGTCAGCGACTTCAACTCGAAGTGGATCCGAACGATCGATGCGAAGGCGACTGTCGGTGCCAACCAACAGATCGACCAGCAGATCACCCACCTCGATCCGTACTTCGTCTACCTCGTCTCCGGGACGCACCTGTGGCGCCTCACGTATCGCACCTCCGAGTGGGATCCGAAGTCGGTGCGCAAACTCCTGGTCATGCACCCCGAGCTGGCCGAACCCGATGGCAAGTGCGTACCGCTGAGGCGGATCGGGATCGCGAAGTTTATGCTCGACGCGGGGTGGCTGCAGTTCGCGAAGGACGAGATGGAGCGCCTCAAACGCGACTTTACGGGCGAGTTTGCGAAGGACGCGAAGGAAGCGCACGAGAAGATCACGAAGGAGATCGACCAAGCTACGGCAGAACTCGTCGTCCGCGAGGCGGAGGTCGCGCTGCGGGCCGGGCGGTACATTTACGCGGCGGAACTGCTCGCGATCTTCCCTGAAAAGAACGCGGAACCCAAAGAGGTGGCGCGGGCCGCGAAGGTCGGGGCCGACCTGAAGACGGCGCAGGAACGCCACGACACCGCCCGCCGGATGCTCGGCGGGCTGATCGATACCGTGAGCGGCCGGCGCGCGCTTAACCCGCTCATCGCGGGTGGCGGCGGTCTGGCAAGTGCCACCTGGAAGCGCCCGGATAACCAGCCGCCGCAATCGCAGGCGCTCGCGGCTGCCGCGGGACAGGTGTTCGCGGAGCTGCACCCGGACTCCGCGATCCGCATCGAGACCTTCGTCACGCTCGCGACCCAGGCCGAGCGCGAGCGCGCGGCCGACAAGGAACCGACCAAGAAGCCCGACGAACTGATTGCGACCGCCATCAGCGGGTGGGCGATGGGCAGGAACGGCGCGACCCCGGACGTCGAAGCAGCGTTGAAGGTGTGGGCGGCACGCGACGCGGTTCTCGCGTACCAGAAAAGCGAATCGGCGAACGTGCGCAACGAACTCCTCGGCCAGTTCAAGAAGACCGCGTTCGGGATCGACCAACTCGCGCAGATCATCTCGATGTTGCCGCCTGTTGATCCCGAAGACCTCAACAAACGCACCGGCAAACCGGCCGAGATGGGGAAGGGCGTACCGGGAGGCGTGTACCGACGAACCACCGGCCCGGTCGCCGGGCATGTGGGCGGGATCGAATACCTCGTGAAACTCCCGCCCGAGTACCACCACGGCCGCGCGTACCCGGTTCTGATCGCTCTCACGCACGCCGGACTCGATGCCGAGGAGATTTTGGGTCCGCTCATGACCGAGTCGGAGAAGAACGGTTACATCGTGATCGCGCCGCAGTGGAACGGACCGTTCGCGAAGGGCGGCTGGCAGTGGAAAGGCGAGGACCACGTTTACGTTACCGCGGCGCTGCGCGACGCGGTAAGGCACTTCACGGTGGACAACGACCGCGTGTTCCTGTGCGGCGTCGGTGACGGCGCGAACATGGCGATGGATGTGGGCATGTCGCACCCGGACCTGTTCGCGGGCGTGGTCCCGATGGCGCCGACCCCGAAGTGGCGTGGCCATTTCATCGAGTACTGGCGCAACGCGCAGAAGCTCCCGTTCTACATCGTGACCGGGGAACTCGTGGGCGACTCGGTTTCCAACCTCAGGGAGATGTTCCTGAAGTGGGCGCCGCAGGGGTTCCCGGCGGTGATGGCTATTTACAAGGGTCGTGGGATCGAGTGGTATGGGGCCGAAACGCCGGTCATCTTCGACTGGATGAACCGCAAGACGCGTGTCAACGGCACCGCGACGCTCGCGCTGGGCAACTACCGCCAGCCGTGGATGATGCTCCGCGATTCGGACAACCGGTTCTACTGGCTGCAAGCTGACAAGGTCGTGACGGGAAAGTCCGGCGGCGCGATCGTCCCCGCGACGTTGCAGGGCGACGTGCGAGGCAGCAACTTGGTGGAAATAAAGTGCGAGCGGGTGAAACAACTGACCGTGTGGCTGAGTTCGGACATGATCGACTGGACGAAGCCGGTGAAGGTGCAGATCAACACGAGCGTGCCGCAGGGGTGGCTCAAACCGAAGTTGATCGAGCCGAGCCTGGAAGTGTTGTTGGAAGACTACTTTGAGCGTGGCGACCGCCGAATGCTGTTCTTGAACAAACTGGAGTTCAACAACATTCCTTAAAGAGGAGTCTCAAGTCAACAAGTCTCAAGTCTCATGTCGAAGTCCACAGCAGCGAAGGTCTTTGACTTGAGACTTGTTGACTTGAGACCCGCTACCCCGCTTCCTTCTCGCTGCCTCCACTGAACGCTTTGCGGAATGCTTTGAGGTGTTCCGACAGCAGCGGGTTCAGTTTCGCGGCGTCGAAGTGGTTCCCGGTGACGAGCCACAGCTTCAGAAGCTCGATACCGTCGTTGCGGTCGCCTTCGACGGTCGCGTCGCGGCCGATGTTCTCGAACTGCGACCCCTTTGCGACCCCGGGGCGCCCGACGAGCCACACTTCCAGCGCGTCCGATTCCTTCGTCTTGAGCCGTGCCCAGAACCGCGAAGCGCCCCGCGGGTAAACGGCCACCGCGTCGCGCACGTCCCACTTGAACTCTAACGTCGGGTCGATGTCTCGCAGCAACTGCAAGAACTTCGGCAGGATAGCGCGGTCCCACTTCGCGCCCCGACCCGGCGGGAACCCTTTCTCGCCGAGATGCCACTTCTCGCCGTCCTTCTTCCACGGCATGTTGCCCTCGATGCCGCCGGCGCTCGTTTCGCTGCGCCCTTGCACGATCTCGCCGGCCCGCGTTAGGAACTCGCGGAAGCCTGGCGTGTCGATCTCGGATTTCTTGTGAACGGTGATGGTGACCGTTTGCCAGCCGGCCGCGTTGTGAATCTCGACGCGGTTGGCGTCGCGCGAATACCCTTCGAGGCCTGGCGTGTCCGAAAGCGGCGGGATCGCGAGTTTCAGCGCGAGTTGATCCTGTTTGAACGGCCGACCCGGCAGCGGGAACACGAGCTTCATGTACGCTTCGTGCCCGGTCATCGCGTGAAGGAACCAACCGTCGGCCTTTCGCGGGGTGGGAATCTCGACGATGGTGCGGTGGTTCCACTTCGTTTCGGGGAACGTGCCGAGTTCGTGAATGCGGTCGATCACCCACGAGAGCGCTTCGCCGTCCCACTTCACCGGTTTGCCCGTGGTCGTGACGCGGTCGCGCGTGTGCCAGCCGGGGCCGTCGGCTTCCCATGGGAGCTTCTGGTCCTTGCCGACTTCGGAGATGTCAATGTCGTCGGCGCGCTTCGCGAGCGCGGCATTTGGATCGAACTTCGCGCGCTCAGCATAAGGACCGGCAGCGAGCACACCCTTCAGGATGCGCCCGGTGTGCGTGGCCGCGCCTGCCTCGAACTGCGCTACGACCTCTTCCGGCGTGCCCGACGCGACGACATGCCCGCCGGCACCGCCGGCTTCAGGTCCTAGGTCGATGATCCAGTCCGCGGTCTTGATCACGTCGAGATTGTGTTCGACGGTGATGACCGTGTTGCCGAGATCGACGAGCCGTTGAAGCACTTCGAGCAGTTTGCGGATGTCGTCGAAATGAAGACCGGTCGTCGGTTCGTCGAGTAGGTAAAGTGTCTTGCCAGTGCTGGGGCGCGCGAGTTCCGCCGCGAGCTTCACGCGCTGCGCCTCACCGCCGGACATCGTCGGCGCGGGCTGACCCAATGCCATGTAGCCGAGGCCAACGTCTTCGAGCGTCTGGAGGATGTGCCGGATCTTCGGGATGTTGTTGAAGAGCGCGAGGGCCTCAGTGATTCGCATACTCAGCACGTCGGCGATGCTCTTGCCGTGATACCGCACCGCGAGCGTTTCGGGGTTGTAGCGCGTGCCGGTACACGTGTCGCATTCCACCCACACGTCGGGGAGGAAGTGCATTTCGATCACCTTCTGGCCCATGCCTTCGCATGCTTCGCACCGCCCGCCCTTCTGGTTGAACGAGAACCGCCGCGGGTGGTAACCGCGAACCTTCGATTCCGGCAGCCGCGCGAAGAGTTCGCGGATCAGCTCGAACACGCCGGTGTAGGTCGCGGGGTTTGAGGACGGCGAGTTGCCGAGCGGGTCTTGATCGACGTTGATGATCTTGTCTACGTACTCAAGGCCGAGAATATTATCGTGTGCGGCGCCCGCGGTTCGCGCGCGGTGAAGTTTGCGCGCGAGCGTGTTGTAGAGCACCTCGTTCACGAGCGACGACTTACCGCTGCCGCTCACGCCAGTGACCGCGACGAACGCACCGAGTGGGATGTGAACGTCCACGTTCTTCAGGTTGTGCTGCCGCGCTCCGATGATGCTCAGCGCGTGACCGAGGGGCGATCGTGTCGCGGCAGAAGACAACCCCTCCCCAACCCCTCCCCTAAGAAGGGAGGGGCTTAAAACCGAAGGCGCCTGGTTCGTCTTCTTGCCTTTCTCTGGCTCCCCCTTCCTTTTTAGGGAAGGGGGTTGGGGGGATAGGTTCTTCTCCGCGGTTCGCCGGTTCGTCGGCACCGGGATCGCGAGCTTTCCGCTGAGATACTTCCCTGTGAGCGAATCCGGGTTCTTCGTGACCTGTTTGGGCGTGCCGCTCGCGGTGATTTCGCCGCCGCGGTCGCCTGCTCCGGGACCGAAGTCGAGCAAGTGATCCGCTGCCGCGATCACTTCGCGGTCGTGTTCGACAACCACGAGCGTGTTGCCGAGGTCGCGCAAGCGGTGGAGCGCTTGAAGCAGTCGCTCGTTGTCGCGTGGGTGAAGTCCGATGGTCGGTTCGTCGAGTACGTACAGCACACCGGTCAGCCCACTGCCGATCTGCGAGGCAAGTCGAATGCGTTGTGCTTCGCCGCCCGAAAGCGTCGGCCCTTGCCGGGCGAGCGTGAGGTAATCGAGGCCGACATCGACGAGGAATTTCAGGCGGGACGCGATCTCGCGCAGCACTTCGCCAGCGACCTGCCGCTCGGTCTTCGTCAGCTTTAGCGTTTCAAGCATCGTGAGCGTGTCGCCGAGGGGCTTCGCGCACACTTCGCCGAGCGTGAGCGCGGCGAACCGTGTCGCGGCGGCGTCCGAGCGAATGCGCGCGCCGCGGCACGCGGAGCACGGCACTTCGTCCACCAAATGATCGAGGCGCGCCCGGTACACCCACGACACTCGCGACGCCTCGTCCACCGCGGGGAACAGCCCCTTATATTGGAACTTGGGGGTTGACGCTTCTGGCGTTGGGGCGCGCTTCCCCTTCGCACGCTCCCCTGCGCTTCGCTCCGGGTCGCGGCTAACCGGAATCCAGGCGTCACCGGTTCCGTGAAGCACCGCGCGCTGGTGGGCTGGGTCGAGTTTGGCGAACGGCGCGTCGAGCGAGAACCCGACGTGCTTCGCGAGCGCCTCCGCGAAGGGCAGCCACGCCGAACCTTTTGCGAGCGACGGCCATGCCGTCACCGCACCTGCGTGGAGTGACAACGCGGTGTCACCGAGGAGAAGGTTCGCGTTCGCCCCGCGCTGGAAGCCCAAACCTTCGCATGTCGGGCACCAGCCGAGCGGGCTGTTGAACGAATAGTTGTGCGGGTTCAGCGGCTCGAAACTCAGGTTGCAGTGTTCGCACGCGAGGTGCTGCGAGTACTTTTCGACCTTCCACTTCGCTTCATCGATATCGGCTTCGGCGTAGGCGATGTGCATGACGCCGCGACCGAGGTCGAGTGACTGCTCGACCGCTTCCGCGATGCGGGTTCGCGTGCCGGGTTTCACCACGTTGCGGTCCACCACCACCTCCACGGTGTGCTTGCGGCGATGGTCGATTTCCGGCGGTTCGTCGATGGTGTGGGTTTTGCCGTTGACGCGCATTCGCGTGTACCCGGCACGGCGGATTTCCTCGAAGAGCGCGTCGTACTTCTCCTGCCCCTTGCGCTCCAGCGGGGCCATGATGTAGAGTTTCGTGCCCTCGGGCAGTGACAACACCTTGTCAACGATCTCGTCCGCGGTCTGCGTGCCGACCGGGCGCGAACAACTCGGGCAGTGTCGTTGACCCAGGCGCGCGAACAGGATGCGCAGGTAGTCGTAAATCTCGGTGACGGTGCCGACCGTGCTGCGCGGGCTTTTGCTGGTCGTCTTCTGCTCGATGCTGATCGCGGGCGACAACCCGGTGACGTACTCCACCTTCGGCTTCTGCACCTGTCCCAAAAACTGGCGCGCGTAACTCGAAAGCGATTCGACGTAACGGCGCTGGCCTTCCGCATAGACCGTGTCGAGCGCGAGAGACGATTTGCCGCTCCCGCTTGGGCCGCAGAAAACTGTCATCTTCTCGCGCGGGAGTTTCGCCGAGACGTTCTTGAGGTTGTGTTGGCAGGCGCCTTCCACGCAGAGATGGGTGATGTAACTTTGTCCCTGTTCCTTTTTGGGGGATTTCTTTACTTGCCCACGCATTGCAATGCGTGGGCTTGTTGCGCTCTTGGGTAACAGCATTGGTGCAAGCGATTGCCCTGTGTACGACTCCTTGCACTTCGCAACCTGTTCAGGTGTTCCGGCGACGACGATCTCGCCGCCACCGGAGCCGCCGTCGGGGCCGAGGTCGATCACCCAGTCGGCGGTTTTCACCACGTCCAAGTCGTGCTCGATGACGAGGACAGTGTTGCCTTGCTCCGCGAAGCCGTGCAGCACTTCGAGCAACTTCTGCACGTCCGCGAAGTGCAACCCGGTGGTCGGTTCATCGAGGATGTAGAGCGTCTTGCCTGTGCTGCGTCGGACGAGTTCTTTCGCGAGTTTGATGCGCTGAGCCTCGCCGCCGGAGAGGGTCGGTGACGGCTGGCCGAGTTTGATGTAGTCGAGGCCCACATCATGGAGTGTCTTCACCATCTGGCGGATTTTCGGCACGTGCTCGAAGTGTTCGAGCGCCTGTGCGACTTCCATTTCCAGCACGTCTTGAATAGACTTGCCGCGATACTTTACTTGGAGCGTTTCGCGGTTGAATCGCCGGCCCTCGCACACCGGGCACTGAACCCACACGTCGGCGAGGAAGTCCATTTCGAGCTTGTTCGCGCCGTTGCCTTCGCAGGCTTCGCACCGGCCACCCGGCTTGTTGAAACTGAAGCGGCCCGGCTGATACCCGCGAACCTTCGCGTCGGACATTTCTGCGTAGAGACTTCGGATTTCGTCCCACAGTTTGATGTAGGTCGCGGGGTTCGATCGCGGGGTGCGGCCGATCGGTGTTTGGTCGATGTCGATGACCTTGTCGATGTTTTCGGCGCCTTCAATTCGTGCGCCCGCATCGCGTTCGATGACTTCTGTTCTCTCGTCCTCGTCGGTTTCTTCGGCTTCCTGGGAGGGCTTACGCCCCCCGCTCGCCAGGCTCGTGCGCAGGACGTCGTTGATGAGCGACGACTTGCCGGACCCGCTCACGCCGGTGACGCACACGAACAGCCCGAGCGGGATCTCTACGGTCACGTCCTTCAAGTTGTTGTGCTTCGCCCCGATGATGCGGAGCATCTTGCCGTTCGGCGCGCGGCGCTTTTCAGGGACTGCGATCGACTTCGCCCCGGTGAGGTACTGCGCCGTGAGGCTGCGCGGTTCCGCGAACACCTCCGCCGGCGTGCCGGACGCGACGACTTCACCGCCACGAATGCCCGGCCCGGGGCCGAAGTCAACGAGGTAGTCCGCAGCGCGCATCGTGTCCTCGTCGTGTTCCACAACGAGGACCGTGTTGCCCATGTCGCGCAAGCGTTCGAGGCTCGCGAGCAGTCTCGCGTTGTCGCGCGGGTGCAGCCCGATACTCGGTTCGTCGAGAACATACAGCACACCGACCAGACCGCTCCCGATTTGAGAAGCGAGCCTAATGCGCTGTGCCTCGCCGCCGGAGAGCGACGGTGCTTGTCGGTCGAGGGTGAGGTAGTGCAGCCCCACGTTCAGCAGGAAGCCGAGCCGGGCGCGAATCTCTTTGAGCAGCTCGCCCGCGACAACCTTCGATGTGAGTGTGATGGTCTTTTCGTAGTCGTCGAACCACGGCATCAGGTCGCTGATCGGCGTGTGGCCCACCTCGACGAGGGTGCGCCCACCGACACGAACCGCGCGCGCTTGTGGGTTGAGGCGCTGACCGTCGCACGCGGGGCAGTGGACGCGGCGCATATACTTTTCGAGCTGCATCCGACGCGGGCCGGCCGCGGTTTTCTTGAACTGCGCGATCAACTGCGGAACGATCCCTTCCCACTTTCCGCCGTGCTTCCACACTTTCCCGCCGCGTTGCTTCCACTCCCAAACGATGTGGGTCTCACCACTGCCTTGAAGAATGAGGTTCTTGTGTTCCGGCGTATGCGCGTTCCACGGGGTTTTCAGGTCGATGCCGAGCGACTTGCCGACGCCCTCGAAGATGTGTTTCCGCCACCGTCCCATTCCCTTGAGCGGTCCCACGATCGGAATGGCGCCGGTGTAGAAACTGAGCGTCGGGTCCGGGATCAGCAGGTCGGCATCGAAGGTGTATTGCGTGCCGAGGCCGTCGCACACTGGACACATGCCGTGTGGGCTGTTGAAGCTGAATAACTGTGGCGTCGGCGGCTCGTAGCTGATGTTGCAATGCGTGCAGGCGTAATGTGCCGAGAGGAGGATGTCGGACGAGCCGCGAGCGGCTTCAGGCTCTTCATCCTCCACGGAAATAATTAAGTTGCCTTCAGCGAGCGCGAGCGCCTGTTCCACAGCTTCCGCGACGCGAACGCGGTTCTTCGCGTCCGCCTTCAGGCGGTCGATTACGATTTCGATGGTGTGCTTGATGCGCTTATCGAGCTTCAGGTCGTCGGTGAGCTTCACACCCTGGCCGTCCACACGGGCGCGGACGTAACCGTGTTTCACCATGTCTGCGAAGAAGTCCTTGAACTCGCCCTTCTGCCCGCGAACCACCGGCGCAAGAAGCTGAAACCGCGTACCTTCGGGGAGCGCGAGAATGCGGCCGATGATCTGTTCGCGGGTCTGGGCGGTGATCGGGCGTTCGCACTTCGGGCAATGCCCTTGACCCAAACGCGCGTAGAGGACGCGGAGGAAGTCGCTTACTTCCGTGATCGTGCCGACGGTGCTACGCGGGTTGCGCCCGGCCGTTTTCTGTTGGATGCTTACACTCGGCGACAGCCCGCCAATGTAATCCACATCGGGTTTCGGAAGCTGACCGAGGAACTGCCGGGCGTAACTGGAGAGCGACTCGACGTAGCGGCGCTGGCCCTCCGCGTAGATCGTGTCGAACGCGAGCGATGATTTCCCGCTCCCGCTCACACCGGTAAAGACGATGAGTTTGTTGCGCGGGAGTTCGAGATTGACCCCGCGAAGGTTGTGTTCGCGCGCGCCGCGGACGACGATACTCTTGGTGTCCATCATGCCCTGAGACTCCTCCTGAGTTCTTGCGCGCGAGTTGGTCGGCGGGGCGAGCGGAGAGAATGGTACAAACGACTACTATACACGCGACGATTACTCGTTGGTAGACGAAGTCGCGAAGCGGGCGCGTCCGAGCGCCGCGACCGTGAAGATGAGCGGGTACAGTTTCTCGAAGTACCAGAGTTTCGCGAAGTAGAACCCGATGGGGCTAGGGTCGCGGAACCGGCCCGATTCGACGGCCTCCACGAGCCACGCGATTCCTCGTTCAACCTCCGAGGCGAGCGGGGGGCGTAAGCCCCCTGATGAACCTGCCACGTTCAATTCGTGTTGAGGTTCATCGGGGGACTTACGCCCCCCGCTCGCCAAATCGATGAGTACCTCCACCGCGAGCGCCGTCTCTTCCACGCTCGAAGGGCAATCCTTCGCGCCACCCCATCCGCCGTCGGCGTTCTGCACGGACAGCAGGTAAGCCACCCCGCGAACGCACTCCGGTGAATCCTTCATCCCCAGATCGCGGTACGCGGCCAGCACACGCGCGGTGCCGTACACGGGGTTGATGTCGTCCGGCGCGTGCTGGTTCCCGAACCACAGTGGAAGCCACGAGCCATCCGGCCGCTGTTCCTTCCCGAGGTACAACAGGCCCGTGTAATCGGCTCCGATCGCACGAAGCGCGTGCGCGGTGAGATCCGCACCGCTACGGTCAAACGGGAGGGTGCCCCAACCGCGACAGAAAGTGGGAAAGCCCCCGTCACGGTTTTGCAGCCCCCAGATCCACTTCAGCGCCAAGCCTCCTTCCACCTCCCCTCGGAGGGTTTGGGAGACTGCTTCGTCTAGGGCCGTGCGGTCGGTGGCTATTTTCTTCGCCCGCAGCACGCGGACTGCCAACATCGCCCCCGGCGTGTCGTCGCAATCGGGGACGCCGCCCGCGAGGTCGGTCCACGCCCAACCGCCGGGGTCGGCGCCCGTGTACGGGTGACGCTCCTTGTATTGCTGCCTCAACAGCCACGCGAGAATCTGTTCCTTCGAGTTGAGCGCGCCGAGATCGTTCGCGGCTGCGAGGGCGTTCACGCTGAGAGTTGTTACCCACGTCGCGAGGTTCGTGTCGATCGGCCAACTTCCATCAGGGCGCACCGAACTCACGATGAACCGTACGCCTTCGTCGATCACTTGCGTTTCTGCGACCGAGCGCCGGCGGCGGATACTCGCCAGCGCCATCACGACGAAACTCGTGAGCGGCGTTGCTTCGAGGTAGCCGCCGGTTGTCGGTTGGATGCGCCGAAGTACCCTCAGCGTGCGCCCGCGAACGAACCGCCGCACCGCGTTGCGAATCGGGTTGCGCGAACGCCGGTGATTGTGGATGCATTGCCCGATCGCGATGAGTGCGGGCAGCGCGTAGCTCACCACCGGCATACGCGCGAAGCGATACCAACTTTGAGGAAGGTACGCGGCCTCGAACGGCAGTCGCGGGACTTCTTCCCAGGGAACCATCTTTGCGATTGCGCAAGTCATCAGGATCGGAACCGAGAACGTGTGATCCTTGCCGTACCGCGCGCGGATCGCCGCGGCCCGGCGCGCCGGGATCGCGCCCGCCTGCAGTGTGATGAAGGCTTCCACTCTCCGAATTGTTTCGTCGTGCTCCTTCTCGCCGACCAGTTTGAACGCCGCGCGGCAGAGCATCGTTGTCGAGATGTTCGAGAGGCTCTTGACCGTGTCGCCCCACCCGCCGTCCTCGTTCTGGTGGTCCGCTAGCCAGCGCGTTCCGGCGTCGATGCGCTCGCGGTGCTCGATCGGGTTCACCAGATGAAGAGCCATCACCGCGGTCGCAGTCGAGAGTGCGGAGGTGGAAAGCTCGCCGACCCAGTGACCCTCAGGCACGCGCTCAGCGAGGAGCGCGTCGCGAGCGACGAGATACGCGCTCTTCATGCGGTCTGCGGGGATCATGTCGCGTCCGTTTGATTCGAGCACGCGGGCTAACTGCGTCGATTGTAGGATCTGAGCGTCCCCGGCCGACGAAGACGCCCCCGATGTCCGCGATTCATCCGAGCCACGTGACCGCATGGGACAGCAGTCTCCGTGCGGCGGAGCAGGGCGTTATCACCGATGCGCTCGAGGCTGGGCATGTGCTGTTCATGCCGGAATTGCTCGCGGGCAGCAAACTCGCGTGATGAGGACGATGAAGAATCAGATCGCGCCGAGGTCTTGTTCTGCGGCGGCGACCGCGGTTCGCATGACTTCGGGCAACGATGCGAAGAGGGCGTCACGGCGCCCCGCGGCCCAACCCTTACACAACGCCGAGAGTCCGGGGTTTGTCAGCGGGGCGTAGCTCTCGGCACTCTCGCCACGGTGTAAATGGTTGGCCATGTGGTCGCTCGAAGCGACGAGCGCGCAGAGGCGCGAGGTGTTAGGGGCGTGGTGGTGCCGGATCACTTCGACCAGTTCCGCTGGCAGAGTACTCAGTTCGGCGAACCAGGCGCCCAGCCCACAGTGATCGGCCCCGATCGCGGTGCGCTCGCGGGCCAGCACGTCGCCCTCTTCGTGGAAGTCCATGAGATCTGCCATCGCTATGCAGTCCGGGTCGGCCAGGGCAATGAGCAAGCGGCCGAGGTCGTGCAACAGGCCCGCCGAATACTCCTCCCCCTTGAAGCCGAGTCGGTTGGTGCGGTTGAGTTGAGAACAGATGGACGCAGTGACGAACCCGTGGTGCCAGAGTTGCTGGCGGTCGGCCTCGGTTTCTTTGGACCTCCCGCGAAGCATGCCCCGCATCCCGACCGCGGTGACGAGCTGCTTCGACGTCCACAGCCCTAGCCGAACCACCGCCTGATCGAGGCGCAGGACCGGCGAACCGCCGGCGAAAAGTGCACTGTTCGCCATGCGTAACAACGCGGTCGCGAGCGCCGCGTCTTCCTGGATCAGGTTTGCGATATCGACCAGCAGAACGTCTGGGTCTTCCATCAAGGTGATCGCGCGGGCGGCAGTCATAGGCATCGCGGGGATTTCGTCCACGAGGCGCGTGATCCGCTGTTCGAGCCGGGCAGCGCGCTTCGCCACGGACGGAGCCGCAGCGGCGTTCGACCCGAATACCGCGCGGAGGGCGTCGGAGAATCGCTTAAGCAGCGCCATAAGCGTCACCAGAAATCAGATCACAACCCCAAGTTATCGAGGTCGTCCACGAGTCTATCGAGATCGTCCTTCGGGCCCTGTGGTTTGTCGGTCTGGCGCTTCGGGATGCCCACGGCCATGCCGACCGCTTCGCGTCCATCGTTCAGGAGTTCGCGGTCGCGCTCGCTCACGGCGGCGGAAATCGCGTCGCCCACGTCGCCACCGAACAACCGGCTCAGGTCGATCTTCAACCCGCCGACGATGCCCGTTTCCGCTCCCGCGATTGCGGGCGACTTGTATTCAGGGAAGATGATCGCCTGCTGCGGGCACACGCGACTGCACGCGGGACAGCCTTTCTTGCACTGATCCTGGTTCTCGACCAGGATGCGCTCAATCGAATCGACGCCGTAGACCCCGAAGAGGCAGAAGTCGAGGCATTCGAGGCAGTTCGTGCAGCGGTTGTAGTCGATCACCGGGTACCACCGGCGACCGGCGGGCGCGAGCATCGCCTCCGGCGTGAACGCCCCCATCGCGATTGGCGAGCGGGGGGCGTCAGCCCCCTGTTCATCCCGGAGCGACAACCCCAGTTGGATGATCGCGGGGCTGTTCACTGCCTTTTCGCGCGCCTTCAGGTCACGCCGGTCGCGGCACTCTGCGGAAATGCGATTAATCTCGGCAACGTAAGCCTCGTGCTTGTTGGAGTCGCGCAGGTCGAGCGTGAAAATGTGTCGGTCGGGAATCACGCCCGCCGGCCCAATCGCTTCGGGCTTCTCGACGGGTGTGTCGGCGTCCGCACCGTCCTCTTCCTCGTCGTCCGCTGGAGGCTTCAATTGGGTTTCGCCGAAGTGCCCCTTGATGCCGTTGCGGTCGAGTAGCCAGAACGCGGCGCGCGGGTAGATCCACGAGAGCACGATCATGTCCCCCTTGACCGCGCCGAGGAATAGACGTCCGGTGTGGTCGGGTCCGAGATCGTAGAGGTTGGGCACGACCGAGACTTCCAGTTCCGGGTCGAGCAGTAACGCCGCGACAATACTTTCTTCGAGCGCGCGCTTCGCGGGGTGCTTTCCGGGTGCCTGCGAGAGGACGACAGTAATGCGGGAACGGCTCATGCTGACTCCGGTGGCGACGGCGGCGGAACGTGCGGTGCGTGTAGCTGCGGGAGCGATATCTTAGTGACAGGCATGCGGGTTTCAGCGGGCAACGGCATCAGTGGCGCGAGCTGGGCCGAAGAGCCGGTGAGTCGCTCTGTGATCCGGTCAGCGGAAAACTCGGAATCCGAGAACACCGAGTCGTCGTCCGCGTAGGGTGCGGTCGTCGTCAGTGGCGCGAGGCGGGTCGAGGAACCGGTCAGTCGCTCTGCGACGCGATCGACCGGAACCCCCGAAACCGAGAGGATGGAATCGTCGTCGAGCCAGTCCACGTCGGGACTTTCTAGCGGAATCTTGTCGACCGGCGGCGCCGGCTGTTGCGGTCCCGGTGCGGCTTCGATTACTAGCGGAGGCGCGAAAACGACCAGTTCTGAAACTGCCTCTGGGGGCGGTACCGTCTCGGTCGTGGACGCAGGTTCGGAAACAGCAATCACCTGCACTGCCGGCTCGACGACAGTCGCGACCGCCGCGTCCGTAAGGACCGCGACATCGATGCCCAACGCGCCAGCGGCCGTCGGGTCGTGCGCGGGGTACGGCTCCGCGACGGCGCTCGCTGTGGTCGAATATTCCGGCAACGACCCATCGAACGCGAACTGATCCCAGTCCATTGGTTCGGCCTGCGGAACCGCTGCTTCGTTAGCGGGTTCGACCGTGGCTACCGCGTTCGCGTTCGCTTCCGCGTCGTCCACGGGAACCGGTTCGGGGGTGTCGTCCGCTCCGGTTGCGGGTTGCGCCTCAGGTTCTGGTGCGAGGTCCACGGTCACCGGTTCAGGCTCGCTCCCGTCGGCCGTCAGGTACATGTCTTCAATGGCGCGCGTAATCTCGGGAAGCATCTCGTCGGTGAACGGTCCCGCCTCGATCGCCGCGACGAACACGTCCGGTTGGACCCGATTCGCGACGCCCTTTTCTTCCAGTCGGATGGCGACCAGTTTGAGCATGGTTCCCAACACGGCCCAGCGGATGTCGCCGGGTTCGGCGACTTCGGGGTGGAGCGTGACTCGGTCCCCGTCTTCGAGGATCGCGTGCGAGACGCCGAGAAGTGTGAACGCCCGGCGCACGTGCGACCGGTAGTTGTCGGCGCACATCTCCTGTTCGGCCGCGTAGAGCCGTTCCAGAAACTGCCCGCGCTGCATCGTGGTTCCGGCCGGGGAAAGTGCGTCGAACGCGTCGGCGCAGACCCGCACGACCGAGGGCCACGGGGTCGTGTGGACGCGCATGTGTTCCGAGTCGCCGCTGTTTTTCGGCCCGCCCTTCTGGAGCAGCCTGCGATATCCGTCCGGCGTGTGAATGTGGTTCTCGTCCGCGCGCGCCACCGGCTTGGCTGGTGTGACCGGAGGCGGTGCGGGTGCAACCAGTGCCGGCTCGGCGACTGCCGCCGCGAGTGCGGCGCGCGCTTCCGCGGTGGCCTGTTCGGTATGCGGTCCGGGGTCGAACATCGCCGCGACCGACTCGGGCCGGATCGGACCTTTCACCCCGTTCTCGGAGAGCCGACAGCCGAGGACATAAACGGTGTAACGCAGCACGCCGTTGCGAATCTGTTCGCCGGTTGCGTCCGCCGGCAGCGAGTAGGCACCGCCGGGGACCGGCGGGACCGGCAGCGAACACCGCACGGTCGCGTGGATGAGCGTGACGTGCGCTGCGAGGTCTGGCACACCGGTGGTCTTCGCGTCGGTCTGGAGCCAGGACATGAGCTCCATCGAGGTCGCCGGGCGCCCGGTCGGGGGCGTGAGCGCGGGAATGACCGCGTCGCATACCCACACGAGAGAAGCCCACGGAACGGGAAGGACACGAGCTTCGTTCGCGTCGGCTCGGCCGCTCGCGAGCAGGTGCTTGTAGTGTGCGGATGAGTGCGGTTCGTGTGATGGCGCTGGCGTCGCGCGTTCGGCCGGAGTTGTTCGCGGGCCGGACCGCGCGACCGGTTTCGTTCCGTTGGTGCCGTTGGCACTCGGTGCCGGCACGCCCGGTAAGTCGATCTCCTGCTCGTTGTGGGTGCCGCGGACCACGATCCCGAGCGCGGCGCAGTGCTTGCGGAGGAACTCCCCGGCGCTGTTACACCCAAAGATACCGGAGTCGAACGTATACCCAAGTTCCTTCGAGAGCAGTGGCTGAACCATGTTGAATCGCACCGGCCGCGACCGGTTCAATAACTTGCGAAGCGCCGTAGCGACGTAGAGCAGCTCGTCGGGCGTTACGACCCGCCCGCGAGGCTTCGCGCCCTCGGCGCTCACGAGGTCTTCAAACAGCTCGAAGTTATCGACGAACTGCTGAATCAACTCGTTCGTCGCGCCGGTTACCGCGATCACCGAGACGGTGTGCCCGCGGCGCTTCAGTTCGAGGATCACCGGGATAAAGTCCGCGTCGCCGGAGACGAGGACGAAGTGCTCAAAGTTCCCACCTGAGTCGAGCAGCGACACCGCGTCCATCGCGAGCTTCATGTCGGCGGCGTTCTTGTTCGCGGACTTGCCCGAGAGCCGGAACACTTGCACCGGCTCGACGCCTTGCCGCATCAGGTCTTGAGCGTCCACGCGGAGCGACTCGAAGTCCGCGTACGCGCGCCGGACTGCGAGCGGCAACCCAGCCATGCGGGTCGCGTACCGCACGAGGTTCTTCAAGTCCTCGGTGAACGACGGCCGATCCTCGCTCCGAATGTTCTCGTCGTTGAAGTGGTCGAAGCGACTGAGGACGAAGTTTTCGAGATCGACGAGTAGTACGGCTGATGGCTTCATCGGGCGCCTCGTCCGGACAAATAGTCCGTATGAAAGCGTACCATCTCTTCGGGGGTGTCACAACTAGGTCAGTCGCCGCTCGCGTTGATTTGGCCCTTGAGGACGCGCTGCGTGGCATCCCAACCGGCTTCGAGGTGCGCGAAGTACGCGGCTGAGTCCAGCGTTCCAACAAGGTCGCCGACGAACTCAAAGAGCCAGCCGTGACCGTAGCTGTCGAGGTTGATCGTTCCAGGGTCATCCAAGAGAGCGGTGTTGAATTTGAGGATGCGACCCGCGATCGGCGCGTACAACCCGGATGTGGCCTTCTGCGTTTCGATGAAGCCGATTTCCTGTTTGGCGGTGACAAGTCCCGGTTCAACGCGCCACTCCAAGAAGTACACGTCTTGCATGAGGCGGACCGCGTATGCGGTGAAGCCTAAGACGTGAACCCCGTTCTCTCCGGGTCGGCACCACATGTGGTTCTTGCAATAGAGCAAGTCGCCGGGAACCGGGGCTGGGTGCTTGCCCATCATGAACGTGAGCGGTTCGGACATTCGGCAGTGTGGGTATGGGTGTGAATGGCGAAGAGGCGAGATTGGGTCGCGGGCGAACTGACGCCGCGCCTAACACCCGCACTTTCTTCTCAGGTGTACCGCGAGCTAACGTATTGCGGGTCGAAGAACGCGGGGAGGTGCCGGTCGATCTGAATGAGACCGTCGGGCGTGCAATCGACGCTCTCGCCGCGCACCGTGAGCCACCCTTCGCGCTCAAGTTTCTCGAACGCGGGGCGGAATGCGTCGCGAATGTCCACACCGTACTTGTCGCGGAAGTACTGCACGTCGAGGTGCCCGGTCTTCAGCAGTAAGACGACTTCGCGGATCAGACGCTCACGCGGTGTGGTCGGGAACGCGCGGCCCAGCGGAAGCTCGTTCGCGTCGAGCTTCGCGATGTAGGCTTCCCACGTATCGACGTTCTGAACGTGAACCCCGTTGACGTGCCCGAACGACGCAACCCCGGTCCCGAACATGTCTGCACCGCGCCAGAGCGCCTCGCGGTAGACAAATCGCGTCTTCGCCTTGCTCTTTACCACGGTCGTTGCGCTGGAGATGTCGTATCCAGCTTTTACCAACTCGTCGAACGCGTACTTCGTCCACGCTCGCTTGGTCGGCCAGTCCGCGACCTCCATCGCAGTCGCCCCGATAACCGCAGGCTGGACGACATCTAGTGACGCGCCCCCTGCGCCTTCGCCGGCCTTCTGGCGGAGGGATTTCGAGAACTCCGTGTTGTACGGCAGTTCCATCTGGTAGATCGTCACGCAGTCCGGGTCCATCTTGATCGACTTCGCGACGCACTCTTTCCAGTTGTCCCAATCCTCGCCGACCATCCCCGCGATGAGGTCGATGTTGATTTGCGGGAACCCGAGTTCGCGCGCCCAGCCGAACGCGCGGTAGATCTCGTCTTCGAGGTGCGCGCGTCCGTTGTACTGAAGAATTTCCGGTTTGAAGTTCTCGACGCCGAGGCTGAGTCGCGTGACGCCGTGTTTGCGGAGCATCTCCAGTTTGTGTTTCTGGAGTGTGCCGGGTTCGCACTCGAAGGTCACTTCTCGTGCCGCGTCCCACGGCATGATCTCGCGCAATCGCGTCATCAGCGCGTCGAGTTGAGTCGCGCTGAGGTAAGAAGGCGTCCCGCCCCCGAAATATACGTAATCGAGTTCGCGCCCCCCGACGCACGCGGTCTTGCTAAGGAGTTCGACCTCCTTGGTGATCGCGTCGAGGTAGACTGAGATGTCGTTCGCGTTCTTGTCGGTGTAGACGCGAAAGTAGCAGAACTTGCACCGCTTCCGGCAGAACGGGATGTGCAGGTACAACCCAAGCGGCACGCCCTGCCGCGGCGGCGAGTTGAGCGCCTGCTCCGCGTCCGGCAGGTACGAGTTGTTCCAGAACGAGAACTGCGGGTAGTTCGCGATGAAGTAATTGCCCAGCCCGGTCTTCTCTTGTTCGGCAGCGCTGACGGTCATGATGAAATCACTCGTGGGGCGAAAACGGGCGGCTTACTTCTTTCCCAAGCAGTATACTGTGCCTTTGTCAGTGCCCACGATGATGCAGTCTGGGGCGACTGCCGCCGAACCGCTCACTGCCGAATCCAGCTCCAGCGCCTGAATCTTCTTGCCGGTCTTCAACTCGAGCACGTAGAACTCGCCGCCGTCACTCAGGCATCCGACGTACACCCGACCCCCGACGATTACCGGGGACGCATCGACCTGTCCCTCGGTCTCGAAACTCCACACCTGCTTTCCGGTCTTCGGATCGAGGCCGTACACCTTCTTGTCGCGGCTGCCCGTTACGATGAGTTCGCCGGCCGCAGCCGACGCGTAGAACGGCTGTTGCCGAACCGCCGGCGTGAACTCCCAGGCTTTCTCCTTCTTTTTTAAATCGACCGCGACCACGGTGTTCGCCATCGTGCCCACATACGCGCGGTCACCGACAACGGCTGCGGTTGCTGCCGCCTGACCACCGAGATCGACCGACCCGAGTTCCTTGCCGGTCTTCGCGTCGAGAATGTGAAAGATGCTGTCGCAACCCGCGACGAATGTGACATCGCCGATGACTGCGGGCGAACCGTTCACCGGGCCGTCGGTCTTCACGTCCCACACCTTCTTGCCGTCCGCGCTGAGGCAGTAGAGCGTCGAGTCGTGCGAACCGATGAGGATGTTAGAGCCGTGGAAGTTGCACCCGGCCATGATCTCGCCTTCGGTCTCGAACTCCCACACCTTTGACCCGTCGGCCGTCTTGAGGCAGAAGAACTTCCCGTCCAAGTTCCCAATGAATACGCGATCCCCCTTCACGCTCGGGGACGCCTTCATCGCCCCGAGTTTGACTTTCCACTTCCGCTTGCCGGTGGCGAGTTCGAGCGCGTAGAGGTGTTTGTCGAGTGACGCGACGTAGACGGTGTCCCCGACGATGGCCGGTGCGCCTTCGATGCCACCGGAGGTCTTAGCGTCGCCGGTCTTGAACTCCCAGCGTACTTCGAGTTGGTCCGGGAGCTTCGCGGTGCCGGACCCGGTCATGAACGCGTCGCCACGCGCGACTGGCCAGTCGGCTCCGCCGACTGCGCGGACGAGAGCGTCCGCGGGTCGCGTCTCAGTTTGTGGCGCAGGCGTTTCGCCTGTACCTGGCGATGCAGTCGGGATGCTTGCACCACAACCCAAACAGACCAACCACCCGCCTGCGGCGAGTACGGCGAGCGCGAGTACGCGGAACATAGCGGGCACCTTGGTCGGGAATGTCTGGAGTGGTCGATTCCGCCGCTAGCGGCGGAACATCACCAAGCGGCCTGATACAGTTTGTGAATGTCGGCTTCGGTGACCGGGCGGGGATTAAATCGCGCAGTCCACTGCAGATTCGCTTCCTCAGCGAGCAACTGAAGGATAGTGTCGCTGACCCCACACTCTTTCAATGATTGTGGTAACCCGGCCGCAGCGGTCAGTTGCGATACACGCGCCGCCAGCACTTCCGCTGCTGGTTGCCTGTTCGCACGCTCCCCAATCAGTTCGGCGTACAGGTGGCCCGCGACTGGCGCGTTGAAGCGGATCACGTGCGGCAACATCACGCCTATGGCGACGCCGTGTGTGATCCCGTAATGCGCCGTCAGTGGGTTCGCGCAACTGTGGCACACGCCGAGCATCGCGTTCTCGATCGCCATGCCCGCGAGGTGCGATCCGAGCTGCATCGCGGTGCGTGCCGGGAGGTCTTGAGGCGAACGCAACACCGTCTCGAAGTTCGGCTCCAGGTGCCCGAACGCGGACCGCGCACACATTGAAGAGATCGCGTTCCGCTTGGTGCAAACAAACGATTCGATCGCGTGCGCGACGGCGTCGATACCGGTAACCGCGGTCACGGACTTCGGTTGTGACAGCGTCAGTTCCGGGTCGAGGATCGAGACGCGGAACGCGGCCTTCTTGTCGCCGCACGCCATCTTGTGGTGGGTGTGCTCGTCTGTGATGAGCGCGTAACTCTGTGCCTCGCTCCCGGTGCCGGCGGTGGTCGGCACGCCGACCGACGGCAGCATCGGCTTCGTCGCCTTGCCGTTACCCTTGTAGTCGGCCATCCGGCCGCCGTTCGTCAGGATGAAGTTGATGCCTTTCGCGCAGTCCATTGAACTGCCGCCGCCGACCGCGACGATGCAATCGACGTGGTGCGTGCGTGCGAACACCACACCCGCGACCACCTCACGCTCGGTCGGGTTCTCCTTCACGCCGTCGAACGTGAATACTTCCAGCCCCGCCTCGCGCATGATCTTCAGCGCGCGCTGCGGGTGCCCGACGTGTTCGAGGCCAGGGTCGGTGACGAGCAACACACGCTCGCCACCGATGGATTTCACCGCTTCACCGAGTTGGTTCAAGGCACCCGGCGCGAACATTACGCGCCCGAGCGGCTGGAAGTCAAATCCCGGCTCGGCGGGGAGCGTGCTGGAGGGCGCGTTGCTTGGAGGGGTGGATGAAGAGGTTGCCTTCATGCGGCTGGTTCCGGGTCAACCGGTTCGTGGGTAACGGTCCGATGTTCAGCCGCGCGATGGTCGGGCAGGCCATACATCCTGCTGTGAACGCCCGGTCATCGGTCAGGGCTGTTGCCGCGAGCCTGTAACCGATCGCTTCAACACATCGTGTTGTGGGTATTCTATCACGCTGGCGTAGGGGAACTGGAACTCCTCGTTCGCGAGCGGGTGTTTCCGGGCTGTGGCACAGGATGATCGTTGGAAGTGACCATTCGCAGCAGCCTTCTCCTACAAGCCGTGGCGTGCTCGCGATCGATTCCACAAGCGTGTCCCGGTGCCGTTCACAGTGGTCCGCCTGATCCTCGCCAACAATGATCGTGGAATATTCGGTTCCATGAATCTCCACCCGGTGATCCTTCGCATGAGGAGCCATACTGCGGTCGCCGCCGAACGCCATGCGGAGTTGAGGAACGAATTCGCGGCCTTCTTGTCCATGCCGAGGGTCTGGATGAGGCAGGTTGTTGCGTTCGTGACCGTGTAAAGCCACGACCCGAAGGAACGCCCTGCGCGCTCTCCGTCGGGTCGCGGCTTTACACGGTCACAACACGAAAGTGTTGGTCAACCGTTCACCGGTCCCTCGAACTGGAATGCCCGTGCGCGGAACAGGAAGTCCACGATGCTTCCCTCGTGCGGTTGCAGCCAGTTCAGTTTGATGGTCGGCATCGCCCCGAGATTCAGCCGGTCGATGTGGGTCGCGTCGATCAGCGCCCGCTGGAACTTCTTGTCCTCGGTGATCGCTGAACACACCAGCGTCGGCCCGATCTTCTCCAGCATCTTCTCCTGCGGGCACTTCACCACGGTCGCGAATGGGAACATGTACTCCTTCTTCGCCATCGCGGTGTCCGGGCTGTCGCTGTGCATGATCGTCGGTCGCATGTAGTCGCACCGCTCGCGCTTGTCGATTCGGTTGCCGTACTTCGCGGTCATGTCCGTGACGCCGGCTTCCTTCAACGCGGCCTCGATGTCCTTGTTCACGCCGTCGGCCTGGCCGGGCACGGTGAACGGCGCGAGAGCCGCGGTCGGGTCTTCGGGAGGCAGCGGTTGAATCGGCCCGATCTTCGCCGCGATCGCCTCCGCGATCTTCTCCGTGTGGCGCGACGCCCAGACGCCCGAACAGTTGATGCAGCCGCGCCCGCTGTTGACGTAAATGCTGTCGGCCATGATATCGACGTACTTCTCCCACTGATCGACCTTGTCGTCGCCGAGGAGGATCTTGCTGAACCCGGGGCCGTGAGCCTGCACTTTCGGGTTACCCTTGTACTGTTCGACGACGGCGGTGCCGCCGAAGATCAGGCTTCGCGGGCACTCCTTGAGTACAGCCGCGCCGATGTCGCCGAGACCGGGGTAGATGCACATCGCCTGCTTCGGCACGCCGGCCGCCACAAACGCGTTGAACATTCGGTACGGCGTCCACGGTTCCTGCGGTCCGGGCTTCAATACGAGGCCCACCTGCATCGGGATGATTGGCAGCCAGAGCGTGTGAACACCGGGCGAGTTCGACGGCAGCACCATGCCGAGCACCGGCGACTGGCACTGGTAACTAACCGGCACCCCACGAGCTTCGACACCGTACCCGCTAGACAGGATGTTGAGATCCAACCCGCGAGTGAGCGAGTCGAGAATCTTGTCCATGTTGTTCAGCACGAAGTTGTTCTTCTCCATGTTGAACTTGCACATGTGTTCCGGCAGCCCGGTGGTCGCCGACTGCATGCGTGCGAACTGGTCGGGAGTTTGCGTGCCGTCGCCGAGTGGCAATTCGGCCTTCGCGTACAACTCGCCGGCCTTCTTCATCATTTGCATCAGATCAGCAATCGGGATTGCTCGCAGCACATCGCGTGCGCGCTGGGCGAATCGCATGTCGCGCTCGACCATCGCGGCGTTGGCGCGCCCGACCTCGGCGAGTACCTCGCCGGTAATAAAGTGAACGACTTTGTCGTTCTCCAGGCTCTGGTACGGTTCGCCCCAACGGAGCACGGGGATCTTGATCAACGGAGAGTCTCCTGAATGAGGGATGAGGGATGAAGGATGAAGGATGAACTAGAAACCAAGACAGCGAGGCCAACTCGGAGCTTCTCCTGTCTTGGTTCATTCTTCATCCTTCATCCCTTATTCTTTCTCAATACACGCCGACAGTAGTTGTCGCTGCGATCTCGTGGAACGGCCGCACACCGCTGACGCCGTCCCACGGGTACTTCTCGCTGGGCGCTTCTCGCTCGCCCTCGTCGCGCTCCGCGAAACGCGGCACGAAGAATTCCTTCGTCAACGTCGTGAGCAGCACGCGGCCCGTTCCGCCGACCGGCACAAGTTCGTCGTAGTTCTTGAAGTTCACCACCTGCGCCACCGCTCGCGGTTGCGGGGCGTAGTACGCGATCTTGTAGCTCGCCGCGGGAGTCGGCATCTCCGCCGCCGCGAGGCCCATCAGCGTGTTGCCGTAAGTCGGCGCGATGTACACGTCCGGGCCGAGGTACTCTTCCATCGCGAACCGGATCCACTGCGAAGTCATCTCCGTGCCGCCACAGAAGATGCCCGTGATGCCGGCCTTCGCGATACTCGAACCTTCGTTCTCCAACCGCTTGCACAGCGCGTCGAGGAGTTTGGGCGTCGTGAACATACACTTGATGTCGTGTCCGGCCGAAAGGACCGTCATCGCCTGATCGACGCAGTGCTCCTGGTACGCCTTGAGGTGTTCGGTCCACCCCTTCTTGATGAGTTTAACCACCCACCGGGGGTCGAGGTCGATGCAGAAACTGATACCGCCGCGATACTGGCACATGTGCTCGACCGCGAGGCGCAACCGGCGCGGTCCGCTTGGGCCGAACATCAGCCAGTTGCTGCCCCTGGGGAAGTACTTGTCCGAGAACGAATCGGACATCATCTCGTAGTCGATCTTGAAGTCGTCCGAGACGACGCGACTCTTGGGAATCCCGGTGGTGCCGCCGGTCTCGAAGACATACCACGGCTTGTCCCGCAGCCCCTTCGGGATCCAGCGGTCCACCGGGCCGCCGCGAAGCCAGTCATCCTCGAAGAGGGGGAATTTCTTGATGTCTTCCCACCCGTTCACGTCGGTGAGCGGGTTGAAGTTGAACGTCTTCGCTTTTTCCAACCAGAATGGCGTGCCGGTGGCCGGGTCGAAGTGCCATCGCACCACGTCTCGCACCTGCGCGTCGAGTTGGGTCTTTGCGTTCGTGATCTTCGCGTTGAGCGTCGCACCGGTGACCGGTACCGGCTTGCCTGGCGTGTCTTTCACAGCAGCTCCAGAGGTGAGCAGGGCAGATAGTGTAAAGTGTATTAGTTTAGCCGCAACCCCGCAGTGGTGCGTGACGCACCTGCGGGGTTGCGGCTAAACAGGGCATTCTCGTTCACTTCGTCTTGATCGCGTAGAGGGTGTTCTCGGTCATCACGTACAACACTCCGTTCGCGACAATTGGCGTGGAGCGGATCGCGCACGGGAACTCGATCTTCGCGAGCAAGTACTCCTTCTCCACCTTCGCCTTCTCTGCCTTCTGGATTGCGCGGGCCGCCTTCATGTCGGGCGCGTCCTTCGCGGCCTCAACACCGTCGATCTTCACCGGCTTCGCCACGTGCTTGAACACGAACACATCGCCGGATTCGGTCGCGAGGAACACTTTACCGTCCACCAAGTACGGCGACCCCCAGATGCTGGACTTCGTGTCGTACTGCCAGTAGAACTCGCCGGTCTTGGCGTCGAGGCAATGGATGTAGCCGTGCAGCTCGGAGATGTACACGATGCCGTCCACGATGCACGCAGTGGACATTGTGCGACCGAACTTGAAGTCGCGCGGCGGGAACTTGCGTTTCTCGTCCCAGCCGTAACGCCAAATCTCGCACGAGTTCGGGTTCGGCTTCTCCGTGACCACGTCCTTACCTTCCTCGTTTTTCTTCTTCTCCCCTTCGAGATACTTCGAGATGTCGCCTTTCTTGGTCGGCGCGAAGCAATAGAAGTTGGCGATACCGCTGCTGTGCTCAGGGTCTTGACCGACGCCGATGTAGACCTTGTTGTCGTGGACGACCGGGGTGCCGATGAAGTCGTTGCGGTCGCCGAGACCGCCGAGGTCGTAGACGGCCCACTTTGGGTTCGCGTCAAACTTCCACAGCATCTCGCCCTTGTCCGGGGTGAACCCGTAGAGCCAGCCGTCGCCACCGGGGAAGATGACCTGTTTCACGCCGTCGATCTCGCCGTAGACCGGGTTCGACCACTGCCCGTGCATGATGTTCTTGCCAGGCAGGTTGCTCTTCCACGCGAGCGCCCCGGTCTTCTTGTTGATCGCGACGAAGCTCGGCGCGAGCGGGCTGGGCAGGTTGATGTGGTTCTCATCCACCCCGTTGGCGGTGACGCAGTAGATGATGTCGCCGACGATCAGCGGGCACCCGGCCGACATGTTGTGCGGGAACACGTCCTGCGACTTGATGAGGTCGTACTCCCAGATGATGTCCACGTCGGACTTGTCCTTGTACTTCTCCGTCTGGACGCCGTCGTTGCCGTTGGCAAACCCGTTCACGTCGGCGCAGACAATCGTGCAGCGGTTGCTGACGTAGTACACGTAGTCGCCCTCGACCGTGGGCGCGGAACACAGCCCTTCCTTCGGCCAGTCGGTCACGTTGCCGTTGGGCAACTTGTCGTGGATCGACTGCCAGAGGAACTTGCCCGTCCTTTCCTCGAAGGTCATCAACACGCCTTTATCGATGGGCTGATCGACGCCTTCTTTGTCCTTGATGGCGTCGCGTTTGTTGCGTGGGCGTTCGTTGTTGGTGCCGACGTACACTTTACCGCCCGCGACGGTCGGTCCGCCGTAGGCGCGCGAGCCGAGTTCGGCCGACCACAACACCCACTCGGCTGTCCACTTCTTGACCTCTTCGTCCTCGTCCCACTTTGGTCCGGCTTTGGGGAACTTCGCGACCTTGTCCTTGAGGTTGATCATGTTCCGCGACAGCGTGCCGCCGAACATCGTGTGATCGCTCGGGCCGGGGTTGGTCGCGACCGGCGACGTGCCTTCGGCCGACCCTTTGGTCGGCTGCGCCGCCGCGATGGGAACGAGTGGTGTCAGGTCGCCAAGCACGACCGGCGCCGGGGTCGGTTCGGGTGGCGTGACCAGTTGAGTGCAGCCGAGCGTGAGCAGTATCGCGGCGCCAAGAATCGGGGTGCGAGCAGTCATATTGTGGGTTCCGTGAGGGTTCGTCTGCGTGGCCTGGGGCGTACGCCCCAGGCACAGATCATTTCTTGCCATTGGGTGTGACGCTCAGGTTGTCGAAGAAGAGTTCCGAACCGGGTTCGATCTTGCCGCCGTTGTCGAGGACGTTCGGAATGTAGCCGTACAGCCCGGCAGCTCCGCTGCGGTTCGGGTGCGTATCCTCGAATTCGATCGTCCACGCGGCCGGCTCGGGATCGCCTTTCTTCCAAACCTTACCGCGAAGCGCGGCGCTCGTCGGCTTCAACTCGACCGTCAACTTGAGCGTATACCAGGCGTTGGGTTGCCAGTTGAACGGTACGCCGATGTTGATCCGCTCGCGGGACTCCCACGAGCTGAGACGGAGCGTCCGCTGCTGAACCTTGGCGTCCACCTTGCCGTCGAGAATGAGCGTGTACCGGCTGTTCACGAGACCGCCGTCCGGGAGTTTGCCGCGCACCTCGGCGCCCATCACGTCCACCTGGATCGTGTAATCGCTCGCGGCTGGTTCGGTCAAATAGGCGATGGCCTTCGCGAGCGGCGGGCGTGCGTCCGTATTCAGCTTGCTCAGCACCTGGTTCCCGTCGGGCAGTTTCTTCACGAGATACTTGCCGTTGGTGTTCACCCAGCCGCCCGGCGAGGAACCGTCCGGCGCCATGTCGAAGTTGGCTTTGAACCCGACCTTCGGGGCCACGCGAACACGCGCGCGGGCGGTAATCGCGCCGATCTTCAGATCCACGTAACCTTGCTGGCTCGGGTTCGGTCCCACGTCGAGCGTGACCGCGGTGGCGGTTCCGGTGAGCTTCCCGACGAGCGCTGGGGGCTGCGCGCCCGTGGGCGTCTTCCCCGGCAGCGCGATATTCCATTCTGGCTTCTCGGTCGGCGCGGCCTTCACTTCGCGCCCGTTGGCGTCGAAGTAGACCACCTGGAACTTGGGACTCGATCCCGGCGCGAAGGTGATCTCGGCCGGGAAGATCCGTGCGCCGAACACTTTTCCGTCCGAAGGAGCTTCCGCGGGCATCGGTGGGTATTTTACTTCGACCGGTTTCGTGCTTGCGGTGCCGAGGCAATACAGTTCAGTGCGCGAGGTGAAGTACACACGCCCGTTCACGGCGATCGGCGTGCCGTTCGTCTCGGTCTGGACGATCTTGGCCCCGATTCTTTCCTTGAAGGTGAAGACGAACGAATCGTCCTCGTCGGGAGCCTTCTTGCCGTTCAGTTTGATGATGTTCAGCCGGCCCTTCACGTCGAAGAGGTAGATCTTGCCGTCCGCGACGAGCGGGGCGCCGCGAACCTCCGTGCCGTATCTGAACTTCCACAACATCTTGCCGGTCTTGGCGTCGAACGCGAACAGGTCGCCGCTATCTTCGGGCGTGTAGAGAACGCCGTCCGCGAGCGCCGGAGATGACAGCCCGAACCGCTGACCCTTGCTGTACTCCCAGATGAGTTTGGGCCGTTTGGTCGTGGCGTCGATCTGGCTCGCGTCCACGCAGATAATTTTCCCGATGATCCCGCCGCCGGGGTTCTCCTCGCCGTGGCTGCAGTACACGAGGTTCCCATCGACGACGGGACTCGGGTTCACCGCGCCGCCGCTGAACGCGTAGCTCCACACGAGTTCGCCGGTGCGCACCTTGAACGCGTGGATCGCTCCGTCGCCGCCGCCGGTGATGAGCAACCGCTGTCCGTTGATGACCGCGATCACTGGGTTCGACTGGTAGGTCGATTTGGGCGGGCCGGTGTCCGCGATCCACGTGACCGCGCCGTCGCGGGCATCGAACGCGAGGTAGCGGTTTGCGCCGCGAGCCTGGTCGCCCCAGCTCGAATTGATGATGCCGATGACCACGAGACCACTGTCGAAGATCGGGGCGCTGACGCGCCCGCCGTAGCCGGTGAACCGGCCGAATTCTTCGGTCAGGTTCCGCTGCCACACCAGTTTGCCGGCCTTGTCGAGGCACACGATGTTGCCAGCGGTGGTATTCGCGTAGACGTGCCCGGTGCTGGGATCGGCCGTGAGTGGCGTCCACCCGAGTCGGCTTGAAACGACATCCGTGTGGTAGACGCGCTCGACGTGCTCCCAGAGTTTCTTGCCGGTCTTCTCCTCAACGCAAACGATGCGCTCGGATTCGGACAGTCCTTCGCCGAAACCCTGTTGCACATAGACGCGGCCGTCCATGACGAGCGGGGCTGCACGCCCTCCGAACGGCGCGGTCCAGAGGACGTTGCCTTTCTCTTTCATAGCCGGGTCGAACTCCCCGGGCAGCCCTTTTTCGAGCGAGTGCCCGTTTTGCGCTGGCCCGCGCCAGTGGGTCCAGTCACCGGCCTTTGCGGCCGAGTGCGCGCACAACGCAGCGGCGAGGACGAAGCAGAAGAGTCGCGGGAGGGGCAGCATCGGGTACTCCGTGGTTGAACTCGCGAGTGTCAGTCTCAGCGGTGTCGGCGTTCTTTGCGACGAGGTCAGTTCTGATGTATGACCCGGCGGGCTTTCATCTCGAACCTGGGCAGCGTTCCGGGCGGAGTGGCGCTCACATCGACGCGGAAGTACAGTTCGTCGCGGACCGCGCGGCCGACGGCTTCGGCGAGTGCGATCCCGTCGCCGGTCGCGGGTTCGATTTCCAACCGCAGGTCGGCGAGCGGATTCGTGTGGTCCACGTGAATGCGGTACTCCGCGACCAGGGGGAATCGTCTCACGATGGCCTCGATCGCGCTGGGGTACAGGTTGTTCCCGCGCACGTGAATCATATCATCGGCGCGCCCCAGAATGCCACCTTCAAGCCGGCGCCAGTTGCGCCCACTCGGGTCCGGCGAGGTCGCGATGCGGACCATATCGCCGGTCCGGTAGCGAATCAGTGGGCTTCCGACGCGCCCGAGGTTCGTGAGTACCAGTTCGCCTGATTCGCCGTCGGGCACCTGATCGCCGGTGCGCGAGTCGATCACTTCCGCGAGGTAGTCACATTCTAAGAGGTACATCGCGCCGGGGCGCCCCTCTGCTACCACCGCGACCGGCCCGACCTCCGTCATGCCGTAGTGGTCGAAGACGCGCGCGCCCCACGCGGCTTCGAGGCGTGATCGCGTCGTGGGGATGTTCCCGCCCGGCTCGCCCGCGACCACGATCATTCGCACCGCGCTTGCGGCGATATCGAGCTTCTCTTTCGTCGCGACTTCCGCGAGGTGCAGGGCGTAGGTCGGCGTGGCGAACAGGACCGTACAGCGGTGTTCGAGGAGGAACCGCAGTCGGGCCGTGCTACTCATCCCGCCGCCGGGCATTGCAAGGAACCCGGCCCGGGTCGCGGCTTCAAAGGCGCTCCAGAACCCGAGGAACGGGCCGAACGAGAACGGGAAGAACAACCGGTCCACGGGTGTCAGCCCGAGCAACTCAAAGGTTGTGAGCCAGCAACCGGTGACCCAGTCCCACGAGTCGCGAGTGTCGAGCCAGTGCAGTGGGTGCCCGGTACTCGTGCCGGAGGTCTGGTGGAAGCGCGAGTAGTGTTCGAGAGCGAAGGTCAGGTTGGTGCCGTAGGGCGGGTGTTCGGTCTGGTCGGCAGTGAGTTCGGTCTTTGTAGTGAACGGCAACTGCGTGAACGCTTCCAACGAGTCGATACCGTGCGCTTCACCGGCGACCAGTTTGCGGGCGTAGAACGCGTTCCGCGGGAGCACTGCAGCGAGCAATGACCGCACGGCCGCGAGTTGTGCGGCCCGCAGTTGGTCGGAGTGTGTGTTGGGGGACACCGTCGGCATCGGCCACGAGCTTTCAAAGTAGCCGGCACACTCCGTGTGCCGTCGCTTCGCAACCCAAGTACGTATCGCACTTCCGTCTCTTGAAGCTGACGGCACACTCGGTGTGCCTACGACTTTAGTAGAGCCGGATTCTCATGGCATACAGGTATCGGTCGGGCCTCTTACAACTATCGGGAAAGAAGTTGTGAACGAGTTCACGCGGCGCGGATGTGGGTCACCGATTCTGGCGCAACTACGCGAACGAAACCTTCCGCGTCCTCGATTTCCAGGCCGTCGAAGCTCATGTCGCGCAACCGGCCAGTGGAGCGTCCGCCGCCAGGATGTTCGATGATCACCTGCCGTCCGAGCAAGCCGACGCGCCACTTCCAGTCCGCTTCGACCACGACGCGTCCGCCCGCGATCAGGCGTGCGTACTCATGATCGAGCTTGCGGAGCACTACGCTCGCGGCGGTGCGTGCGTCGAGCAACCCGCCCGAAACGATGCCGAGCGAGGTCGCGTCAGGGAGGTTGGCTTGTGCGAATTCGTCGGCGGTTTGCGTGAGGTTCAGGCCAATTCCGGCGACCGTGATAACGCCGCTCGCGCTGCTGCTCTGCTCGATCAGGATTCCGCACACCTTTTTACTGCGAATCAGCAGATCGTTGGGCCATTTGAGTCGGGCCTGCGCGCCGGTGAGCGAGAACACCGCGTCCGCGACCGCAACCGCGACCCAGGCCGTGAGAATCACCGGGCGCCGCAACTCGACCGGCGGGCGCACCACAACGGACATGAGGAGGGAGCTGCCGGGGCGGCTCCTCCATGCGCGGCCGTACTGTCCGCGGCCCGCGAGTTGGTTGTCCGCGATCAGCACGAGGCCGTCTGCGTCCTCTTCGGACGCCGCGAGAGTCATTGCGAGTGTGTTGGTGCTTTCGACGTGGTCGTACACCAGCACGCGTCGGCCGATGCGATCGGTGTCGAAGTGCCAGGTCTCGCGCGGGGTGAAGTGTGACGCGTTCACGCGAGGAAATCCAACCCGATGTCGAGCGCCGGGGCGGAGTGCGTCAGCGAGCCGACACTAATGCGGTCCACGCCAGTGCTGGCGATGTCGCGAATCGTCGTCAGGTTCACGCCGCCGGAAGCTTCGAGCAGTGTCGCGGGGCTAATCGCATCGCGGCGCGATCGCGCGACGCGGAGTTGGTGGAGCGTCATGTTGTCGAGCAATACGATGTCCGCTTTGACCGCGAGGGCGTGTTCGAGTTGTTCGAGTGTATCGACTTCCACTTCGACCAGAAGGCCCGCGTTCCCGGGATAAGCACGGGCTGCTTCCACGGACTTCCGCACGTCGCCCCCTAACCCCGCGATGTGGTTGTCCTTGATCAGTATGCCGTCGTACAGCCCGATGCGGTGATTCGTTCCGCCGCCCATGCGGACCGCGTATTTCTCAAGGAGGCGCCAGCCCGGGGTCGTCTTGCGCGTGTCGAGGACTTGTACGCGGAACCCACCCGCGGCATCGACGTATTTGCGCGTGAGGCTCGCGATGCCGCTTAACCGTTGAAGGAAGTTGAGTGCGGTGCGCTCGGCCGCGAGGACCGCACGTAATGGGCCGGAGAGAGTCGCGAGAACGAGGCCGCGCTCGGTCGCGGTTCCTTCCCAGACGGAGGGAGTGAAGAGCAACTCGGGGCTAACGGCACTGCACACGCTGCCCGCGACGTGCAGACCCGCGACCACGCCCGCGCCGCGTGCGACGAACACGGCTTCTGCGTGAGTCGCGACGGGGATGGTTGCGAGACTCGTGCGGTCGCCAGTGGTACCGAGGTCTTCCGCGAGCGCGAGTTGGATCAGCGCGTCGGCGGCTTCAGTTTCCGCGATGGTGGGTGGTGTGTGGAGCATGCCGTTGCGTTAAGTCGCCTTCCGCCGCTCACGGGCTTGTCGGTTGGAGCGGCGAGGGGACCGGGGGCGGAGCCGGCGTCAGTTGCATCATCTCGCGCCGAACGATTTCCTCTTCGGCTTTGTCCGCGGCGGTTTCAAGTTGGAGGTTCGGGTCCGCTTCGACAAAGTGCGGGCTGATGCCGACCCCACTAATCGGGCCACTCGTTGGAGCGACCAGTTTCGCGATCGTGACGCGGACCGTGCCGGACTTGCTGACCTTCTTGCCGGTCGCAGGGTCGATGTCGTCGAGCGTCACGAGCCGTAGCGGGTACTGAACTGTGCCCTTACCGAAACTCGGCATCCCGACGACCTTCGCACGGTCGTGATCCTTCAGCGCCGCCGCGAGGACTTCCGCCGCGGATGCGGTTTCGGCGTCGATCAACAGCACGAGCGGAATATCGTGTGCGCTCATTCCAGTTGAGGACGTGAACACTTGATTCGCGACTTCCGTGACCTGTCCTTGCGTGGTGACGATCACGCCGTTCGGGAGCAGACGACGGGCGGTTTCAACGCCCGCGAGGAACGAGCCGCCGTGGTTGCCGCGCAGGTCGATGATCACCGCGCGAGCGCCGTCCATTTTCAGCCCAGCGATGGCAGTATCGAGTTCGCGTGGCGTCGAGGTCTGGAAGTCGCCGATGCGGATGTAGCCGACCGGTTTGTCGGGTACCATTCGCGCGCCGTACACGGACGGCACCGCTATGGGTATTCTCACCTCGATCTTCGCCTCGTCATCGGCTCCGCGAATGTCAAGTTGGTGGAATCCTTCGATGGGGTGGCGCAGTGCGCCGGCCGCACCGGGCAGTCCGGCGGTGTCCATCACGCGATTGTTGAGCCGCGTGATGCGGTCGCCTCGCCGCAGTTGCGGGTAAGTCAGCGCGACCCACGAGTTTGGTACGATGCCATCGACGACTATCGCGTTCTTCACGATCCCGAGATACAACCCGGACGTAGACAAATCGGGAATCAGGGAGGGTTCCACGTTCGCGTTCGCGTTCGGCGTGAGGAACACCGTGTATTCGTCTAACCCACCGCACGCGCCGCACGCGGCTTCGACCGCGAACGCGGCCGGCACACGAACCGTAAAGTGGTCTTGCGCCGACGCGATCAAACGACGCAACGCGAGGCGCGCGTCCTTGTGGTCGGTGACGTTGCGCTTCGCCCAGATTTGGTGGAGCGCACCACGGAACTGTTCGAGCTTGTCGGCTCGCGGGTTATCGAGGAATGCTTGTCTAAACGCCGGGTTCGCCAAGGACCTCGCCAGTTCTTCGATTGCGAAGTTCCAGAGGTGTTGAACCGTCGCCTTCTCGCGTTCCGCGTAGACCACGGGAATTTTCTGGAGCACCTCGGCGAACAGATCAAGCCCGCTGTCGAGTGGCATTCCAGAGGCGAACTGTTGGAAACCCGGGTCGCGGTGACGCCGCAGTTGTTGCGTGTAGCGAAGGGCGGTGTTCAGTTTCTCGCGAAGCTCGGGCGAGGCGCGGTCCGCGACGAACAGATGACAGTACGCGTTGAACGCGGCTTCCCAGTCGCCGCCTTTTTCGGCTTTTTCAGCGATCTCGCGGAGTTGCGCGGGGGTCGGTTTCGCGGGCCGCGCCGGACTCGGCTCGGGCGCGCCACGAACAGGCGGAGCAGTAAACGCGAACGCGCTCAATACGAGTGCGCTCACGGCACCGAACCGGCGGATTGTGGCCCACGCGGTCATTCCGGATGTCTCCGATTCTGATGGACCGAGCAACAGCGTCGTAACATTCGTGGAGAGAGGCGAATGATGACCCGTGAAGAAGATATTAACCGCCGGGCGGTATCGCGTCAAACGAAAGTTCTGAATCACGTTACGCGCGGGTGACGCCGGCGAGATTCCGGTTGTCACCAGTCTCCGCCGCAGTTACGACTAACCCTACACAATTCGTTTGCTTCGCGGGGCGGTTTATGGTCGATCCGGTTCGTCAGGATGTCGTGTCGGGGGCTACAACTGTCGTGATCAAAGTCGGCACGAACGTGTTGGCCAATCCGACTGGTCACCTTGACCGGCACCGCATTCAGTCCCTCGCGGACCAACTTCACCGCGTCCGCGAGACTGGGCGGAAAGTCGTTCTCGTGACCTCGGGCGCGATTGGTGCAGGTGTCGGGAAACTCCACATCGGCAAGCGGCCCACGGACCTCGCGCACCTTCAAGCCTGCGCCGCTGTCGGGCAAACGGCGCTTATGCAACTCTACCAGGAGAGCCTTGCACGGTACGGAATTCACACCGCCCAGATACTTCTGACCGCGAGCGACTTCGAAAATCGCGCCCGGTACCTGAACGCACGAAACACAATCGTCACGCTGTTCGAGTACGGGGCGCTGCCGATCATCAACGAGAACGACACCGTTTCGGTTGCGGAGATCAAGTTCGGCGACAACGACCACCTCGCGGCGATGGTCACGAATCTCCTACGCGCACCCCTTTTGGTTCTCCTGACCAACGTGGACGGCCTCTACTCCGACGATCCGCGAACCAACCCGGATGCACAACTTCTTGCGACCGTACCCAACATCGATCACTCCGTGACCGGACTTGCGGCAGAGACGAAAAGCGCGCTCGGCACCGGTGGAATGGAAAGCAAACTCAAAGCAGCGCGGCTGGTTACGGTCGCGGGCGAAGCCGTCATCATGGCAAATGGCTCCCTCGACGGCATTCTCGACCGCGTGTTCGCAGGTGAAACGGTCGGCACGCTGTTTCTCCCGCATGGGGAAGGGGTTCCGTCGCGGAAACGCTGGTTCGGCCTGACCGTGCGACCGAAAGGCGTGTTTCGATTGGATCGTGGCGCACGGCAAGCCGTCCTTGAAGGGAAAAGCTTACTTCCGATCGGCGTGACCGCGGTCGAAGGCGAATTCGGAAAAGGCGATGTAGTATTGATTTGCGACACCGAGGGAACGGAATTGGCACGCGGCCTCAGCAACTACTCTTCCGGCGCTGCGGAGCGGATTCGGGGGTTGCATACTGACAAGATCGCGGCGGTTCTGGGGAGCGTTCCCTACCCCGAACTCGTTCATCGGGACAATCTGGTTCTCACCAGTTAGAATGACGATGCGCTGTCGTCTTCCCGTAGATGACGCAGAGTGCGAATTCCCGCGACTGAACTGTGACGATGCCGAAGGGCGAAGCGAATCCCCCGGACCCCCGCGGCTCCGCCCGGCGGGCGGAGTTTGAGGCGCTTCATCAGCAGCACAGCCGCGAAGTCTGGGCGCTCGCCTACGCTCGGTGGATGGACGCCGACCTTGCGATGGACATCACGCAAGAAGCGTTCCTGAGGCTCTGGAGGCAGTGGGAAACTGGTGGCGAAGACATCCAGAACCCGCGAGCGTGGCTCCTAAGAGTTTCGCGAAATCTCGCGGAAGATCATGCGAAAAGTGCGTTCCGTCGGAACGGGACACAGCCCCCGGAGCTACTGAATAGTGTGCGGTCCTCGCAACCGCTGCCGGCCGACGAACTCGAACGACAAGAGCAGTTCGCTCAACTGCGTGCCGTGTTGGACGAACTCGCACCCGCGGACCGCGAAATACTGACGCTGCGATACGCACTCGATTACGACGCGAACCTGATCGCCGAGCAACTCAACGTGGCTGTCACGGCGGTACACATGCGGTTGAGCCGGGCACGACAGCGGCTCGCCGAACGACTCTCGACCCATGGAGATTTCACGACCGGCGAACCCGCGAGTGAGTCCAAAACATGAACGCGACCTCTCCCCAAAACGAGACTGACGCAACCGACCAACTGTTCTCGGACTTCTTCAAGGCCCAGCTCAAACAGCCGTGGCCGAAGGCACCGATGAACGCGGCCAGCACGCCAGTGAGCGAGCCGTCGGAACTGGTGACCACGCATGAAGCCTCGCGCATCGTCCCCTCGGCACCCACCAAAACGCGCGACAATACAGCACGGGCCCGGTTCACACTGGCGGCGTCTGTCGCGATGGTGCTTTGCACGTGTTGGTTCCTCGCGGACGGGTTCCAACCAGACGGGCGGGTGCCCGCTGGCACCGGAACCACGCCCGGCGCGCCAACGCTTCTTCACAACGGCGGCGCAAGCGGCAAGGATCACGCCCCGCTGAAGAAGATCGAACAGGATAAGGCGAAGGGCGAAAACGGCGACATCATGATCGATCTCGGCAAGGGCGAGTAGATTTGTCCTTGTTAGCGTCGAACCCGGAGGGTTACTTCTCCAATCAGGGAGCGGCCCCTCCGGGTCCGACGTTTCAAAGTATGACCCAGCGCATTTTGGCGTTCTCGCAAGTCGAGTAGACAATTTCGCGCTGGGTGCCTTACCATATAAGGGAGAAAAGCGATTGCTATTTCTCCTAACCCCAACGTGCGAACACGTTCACGCTAACTGATGGAGCATGTGTTGATTCCCCCAACCAACGGGGACGACTGGACTGTCCCCGAACTCAATTCCGAACACGTCCCGTCCGAAGAGCCGGATTTCGACCAACCGGTTGACGAACCCCCGCCCGACGAAAATGCCCTTTCTGACGAGGACGACGAGGTCGCTGGCAATCCCGCGGATGACCCTGATCACGAAGCCTCTCCGCCGCCGGAAACCGACCCCGCGATGGTCTTCGCGGACTTGAAGTTGATGCGGCCCTTGATGGACGCGGTCAACGCGGCTGGTTACACGCACCCGACGCCAATTCAGGAAGCCGTGATTCCGCCCGCGCTCCGCGGGAAGGACGTGATCGGCCAGGCGCAGACCGGCACCGGCAAGACGGCCGCGTTCCTGATCCCGTTTCTGAACCGCTGGCGCCCACATACCCTGAAGGGTCCGATCGGCGTCGTGATGACGCCGACGCGCGAACTCGCGCTTCAGATCGCTACGGAAGCGGAGAGGCTCGCACCGAGCAGCAAGTTCAGGTGTATCCCCGTCTACGGTGGCACCGGGATGCAGAGCCAGTTGAGGGGGCTCTCACAAGGTTGCGACCTCGTCGTTGGCACGCCGGGGCGGATGCTCGACCACCTGCAACGCGGCTCGATGTCGCTGAGCCAGGTGCGCTACGCGGTACTCGACGAAGCCGACCGGATGCTCGACATCGGGTTCCGCGACGACATCGAGCGCATCCTGAAACGGTGTCCTACTGAGCGGCAGACGCTCCTGATGTCCGCGACCGTGCCCGAGTCGATCAAGCGCCTGGTGAACCGGTACATGAAAGACCCGGTCCACCTGCACATGACGCCAAATACGCCGACCGTGGACAAGATCCGTCAGAGCTACTTCACGGTGGACCCGGACCGCAAGTTTGAACTGTTAAAGCGCGTCATCGAGCGCGAAAAACCGCGCCAGTGCCTCATCTTCGTGGAGCGGAAGCGCTGGGCCGACAACCTGTATCGCGACCTCAAGCGCGCGGTTCCGAAGGCCGCAGTGATTCACGGAGACTTGCCGCAGTCGCAGCGTGAAAAGATTATGGCCGCGTTCCGCACCGGTGAAATCAAGTATCTCATCGCGACCGACGTGATGAGTCGCGGTATCGACGTGAACGACCTCTCACACGTGGTGAACTTCGACCTGCCGATGGACATCGAGAACTACGTTCACCGGATCGGGCGCACCGGGCGCATCGGGAAAGACGGTATCGCGATCTCGTTCGCGCTCCCGGAGCAGGGCGGCTTACTCACCGACATCGAGATGATGATTAACCGGCTGATCGAAGCCGACCAAATTGAAGGCTTCGAGGCCGCGGCGCCGCGAGCGAAGGGGCCGTATCGCGAGGTGAAGGTGGTGTTCAGTGGGCTGGACGCGGTGAAGCCGCCACCGAAGCCCGATGGCGAAGAAGACGACGGTTGGGGGAGCGATCCCGCCCCGGCAGCGCCGCAGGTGACCCCAACCGAGGGCGGCGAACCGGTGAAGAAGCCGGTGTTTGGCCGGCGCAACAAGAAGTACAGTCAGCGGCTGTGACTCGCCTGTGCCGCTTGGCGGCACTGGTTCATACATGCAACTCCGCCGTTTTCCCCAACACACCCACATAACTCGCGCGAATCGGCGCGACGTATTCCTTCACGAACTCTTCGACCTGCTCGGGCGAGCGCCCGACGAACTGGCGAGCATCAAGCAGTTCGCCGAAATCTACCTTCGCGAACACGCCCTCGTCCTTTAACCGCGCGAACAGCTCCGTCGGTGAGCCTTCGCCGGACTTCACGCGAGCTGTGACCGCGTGGCTGTGCTGCCGTACGATTTCGTGAACGACCTGCCGGTCCTCGCCGGCCCGCACCGCGGCCATCATCAGGTTCTCAGTCACCATGTAGGGCAGGTGTTCGCGCACGTTCTTCGCGATCACTGGGCGGTTCACCACAAGCCCGCGACCACTCTCGTTCTTCTGTGTGAGCAGGTTTAGCGCGATGCGCAACACCGCGTCGGCCGCGAGAAAGCCTTGCGGGATGTACAGCCTGCGACACGCGCTGTCATCGAGGGTCCGTTCGAACCACTGCGTTGAAGCGGTGTTCGCGGCCATCGCGGGTAAGCCCGAAATGAATCGCGAAAGACTGCACATGCGCTCCGCTCGCATCGGGTTCCGCTTGTACGCCATCGCGCTCGACCCGATCTGCTCCGCCTCAAACGGTTCGTCGATTTCCTGCCGGTGAGCGAGCAACCGCAGGTCGGTGCCCCACTTGTGCGCGCTCTGCGCGAGACCGTTGACCGCATCTAATAGTTGCGTGTCGATTTTGCGCGAGTAGGTCTGCCCCGTGACCGGGAACACGCGGCTAAAGCCCATCTTCTTCGCAACGAGTTGGTCGAGCGCCTTCACTTTGTCGTGATCGCCACGGAACAGCGCGAGGAAACTCGCCTGCGTGCCGGTCGTGCCCTTCGCCCCGCGGAACGGTAGTTCATCGCGCCGGCGTTCGAGTTCTTGCAGATCGAGGACGAAGTCGAACAGCCACAGCGTTGCGCGCTTCCCTACGGTTGTGAGTTGGGCCGGCTGGAAGTGCGTGAAGCCGAGCGCCGGTTCGTCCTTCCAGGTGGTTGCGAACACCGCGAGCGCGTCGATCACGCACGCGAGCGATTCGCACAACTGGTTCAGGCTCTCGCGCATCAGAATCAGGTCGGCGTTGTCGGTGACGTAGCACGACGTCGCGCCGAGGTGAACGATCTCCTTGCAGCCGGGAGCGATGTCACCGAGCGCGTGGATGTGCGCCATCACGTCGTGTCGCAGGCGCTTCTCGTGTGCGGCGGCGTGTGTCAGGTCGATGTCGTCGAGGTGCGCGCGAAGTTCCGCGAGTTGAGGCGTCGTGATGCGCGGCGAAACACCGTCGTCCGCGAGGAGTCCCAACTCGGCTTCCGCTTCCGCGAGCGCGAGCCAGAGCCGGCGCCACGTGCGGAACTTCCGCAGTGGTCCCCAGCGCTCGGCCATCTCATTGGAAGCGTAGCGGCCGATCAGCGGATTGTCGTACACGTCGGTTTCGGTGGTCATAACTTGAAGAATTCTGGCGAACCTGGAGCGTCCGCGACGGGGTGAAGCGTCAACCCCGTCGCGGACGCTTCGGGTTCGCCAACGCATGTGATCCGGTGTTTGTTGTACGATTTCCGACCCGCGCCGCTGCTCGTCGGCTTCGCGAGTGCAACCCGTGCGGTATGGTTTCACCGACAGGAAGTTCGGCTCTTCCCAGGAGCCGGCTGTCGCGATTCAACCTTCACGGAGGACATGATGCGCACTTGGCTCCCGCGACTCGGGTTCGCGGCGCTGTCCGCAGCGCTGTGGGTGGGGACCGGGCAACCGGCATCCGCTCAACCCGGCGCACAGCCCCCGCCGCCCGCGTTCTACACGCAGCCCACTCCGCTCCAGCGGTTCGACTTCCCAGTTGGGCCGGAACCGGCGATGCCGCGCTGGTCTTACTACCCCTACTATTACTACCCGCACAACTACTGGCCGCAGAACAGCCCTCAGTGGCCGGAACCGAAGGGTCACCCCTACGTCCGCCCGCCAGCATACATGGCGTATCCCGCGTTCAAGGAACCGGGCTGGCGCTACGAACTGTGGACCCCGATGCGGTACTACCGCGGCAATCACTTCTGGCTGGATCAATTCTAGCCAGTCTCAAGTCCACAAGTCTCAAGTCCCAAGTCGAAGACACCAGTTCTGTCTTCGACTTGGGACTTGAGACTTGTGGACTTGAGACTTTCAAGCGTGCGAATGCACCTTCTTGAAGTGTTCCGCGACCTTCTCCATCATCACGTGCCAGCCGCAGTCGTCGCAGGGCGGCACGGATGGGTAGCACTTCGGGCAATACAGTGGCCCGCCCTTGAGGAACTGTTCGAGGCGGTCCTTGTCGGCGGGAACCACGCCCTCGGGCGAGAGCGGGAAAGCGACCGGCGTCTTGCACTTCTCGCACGGGCGCGTTGAATGATCCTCGATCACGTGCTCAAAGTGGTGGTGCAGACCGGAGGGGACGACACCCGAACCGGTGCAAAGCGGGCACGTCATGTTGAACTGCGCGAGGATCGCCCGGCGGATGAACTCGCTCTTGTTCGGCAGTTTGTCAAGGAAGTTGGCCAGGTCGTCATCGACCTTGAATGCGACGATCTGCGATTTCTCCAGCTTCTCTCGCTTGTCTTTCGCCATTACTCGGCCTCGCGTGACGATGACGTTTTACGTCATCTTACTTTCACCATCTCCGAGTCACAAGTCGTAAGGTCTCAAGTCGTAAAGTCGGGGTGTACGACACGGTTTGCGCGCGATGATGATTGGCACTCTATCAGATTGTAATAACTCCTTGTCTTGAAGCGACTTGCCACCGTTGGTATTTCGGACTCCTCGGCACTTGAAGAGCCAAATTTCTCAAGGACACCTGGCACTTTCG
>CAMDQN010000026.1 GCA_945905925.1 Singulisphaera sp. GP187 | reverse complement strand
CTGTTGGCAAAGGCTCAACGCCAGGAAGGTTCCTTCGGAACCATGAAGCTCTCACCCATCGCCAAAAAGCTACGCGAACTCATCGGGGAGAAAGACGCGAACTCAGCCGAGGGCGGCTGAGTTACAAGTCCACAGCGCAAGCCCCTCAGTCGAGGGAATGGGCGCGTCCCATCGAATGAAGAACCCCTCCCCAACCCCTCCCCTAAAAAGGGAGGGGCTTCAAACCAAAGACGGATGTGTTCACGCCTCTGTGCTTGGTTTGAAGCCCCTCCCTTTTTAGGGGAGGGGTTGGGGAGGGGTTCTGCGAACGCTAAACCTTCTTGCTACAATGATTGTTAGGGACTCACTCACGAGGGCGGCGCATGCTGGGGCGGTTGTTCAAGGGCATCAAGGCGGGGTTGGCCAAGACACGCAACGTCTTCGGCGGCGTATTCGACCTGTTGCGCGGTAAGGGGAAGGTCGATCAGACGTTCCTCGACGAACTCGAAAAGCGGCTGTACCTCGCGGACGTGGGCACGCAGGCCACTCTCGTGATCGTGGACCGCGTCAGGCAAGCGTTTCGCGACAAGGAGATTTCGGGCGAGGTCGAAACGTTCGTGAAGGCGCAACTGCGCGAACTGCTCACGGACGTGGCGCCAGGCATGAACTTTCAGGCGACCGGGCCAACGGTCATCATGATCGCGGGCGTGAACGGGTCGGGCAAAACCACGTCGATCGCGAAACTTGCGAACAAACTGCAAGCGGATGGCAAGAAGGTGCTGCTCGCGGCGTGTGACACGTTTCGCGCCGCGGCCGTCGAACAGCTCACGATCTGGTCCGGGCGCATCGGCTGCGAGATCGTGAAGCAGGGGCAGAACGCGGATCCGTCGGCGGTGGCGCACGACGCATGCGAGAAGGCAAAAGCGAAGGGCTTCGATGTGCTCATCGTGGACACCGCCGGCCGGCTCCACACGCAGACGCACTTGATGAAGGAACTGGAGAAGATTCACCGGATCGTGTCGCGCCAAATTCCCGGTGCGCCGCACGAGGTGATGATGGTGTTGGACGCGACCACTGGGCAGAACGCGCTCGCGCAAGCGGAGCAGTTCTCGAAGTCGGTGAAGTGTACCGGCATCATCCTGTCGAAACTCGACGGTACCGCGAAGGGTGGGTCGATCTTCGCGATCAAGCAGAAACTCGGCTTGCCGGTGAAGTTTGTGGGTGTGGGCGAGCAGATCGACGACATGGAACCGTTCGACCCGGACGCGTTCGTGAACGCGCTGTTTGAGAAAGAGTGAAATTGTGGGGCAGGCCGCTGGCCTGTCGAAGCACAGGCACGCCAGCGGCCTGCCCCACTGCCACACAAAAGAGTGCGAATCCTCTTGCCTCCCGCGACACGGCGCGGCATTCTTGTATTCGGCCCCGCCGACCATCCCGCCGACGCTCCGCCCACCTTGCCTTCTGCCTCTCGACGAGGAATGCCCATGCTGACCATCAGCGATACGCGGAATACCCACAACTGCCAGGGTCCGTCGCGCCGCGAGTTCCTGCGCGTCGGGAGCCTCGCGCTGCTCGGCGGAATGGGCCTGCCGCAGTTGCTCGCGGCGAAAGCGAAGGCCGCGTCCGAGAACCGCGCGTGGAAAGATAAGTCGGTTGTGCTGCTGTTCCTCTCCGGTGGGCCGTCGCACATCGAGTTCTTCGACCCCAAGATGACCGCGCCCGAAGAGATTCGAAGCATCACCGGCGAAGTGCAGACGAAACTCCCCGGCATCACTTTCGGCGGCTCGTTCACGAAACTCGCGAACATGACCGACAAGATCGCGGTCGTGCGGTCCTACGCGTCGATGAACGGCGACCACTCGTACCTCGCGGTGACGAGCGGCGGTAACCCGATGAAGGCCTCGATGGGACCGCTGTACGCTCGCGTTGCGGGCGCGAACAACGCCTCGACCGGCATTCCCAACAACTGTCTCGTGCTGCCCGAAGCCGTCGAACCGGGTTTGAAGCTCGGCGGCAACTTCGAGACGGGGGCATTACCTACGCTTACCGCCCCAGGCGAACTCGGCGCGTCATACGCCGCGTTCGACCCGAGCGGTGGCGACCAACTCAAGAAGAACCTCAAACTCGCGGTTTCGACTGAACGGTTCGAGGATCGGCGTAAGCTCCTCGCCGGTTTCGACACGGTTCGTCGCGACCTCGACAACTCCGGCGCGATGGAGGGCGCGGACAAGTTTCAGCAGCAAGCGTTTGACGTGATTTCGCGTGGCGTCGGCGACGCGTTCGACATCACGAAGGAAGACCCGAAGACGATCGCGAAGTACGACACGAGTGGGCTGTTCAAGTTGAACGACATCACGAAGTGGTACGACATGAAGCGCGGGACGAATCTGCTTGGTAAGCAGATGCTCCTGGCACGCCGCCTGTGCGAAGCCGGGTGCGGGTTCGTGACCGTCTCGGACTGCGGCTGGGACATGCACGCGAACAGCAACAGCCCTAAGAACATGGCGAACCTCGACCCGATGGCGCGCCAGGTGGATCACGCGGTCGCGGCGTTCATCCAGGACATTCACGAACGCGGTTTGGAAGACAAGATTCTGCTCGTGGTGACGGGCGAGATGGGCCGCACGCCGAAACGCAACCGCGACGGTGGTCGCGACCACTACGCGAACCTCACGTCGCTACTCCTGGCCGGCGGCGGGCTGAAAACCGGTCAGGTGATCGGTCAATCGGACCGCACCGCGTCACAGCCGACGACTGAGCGATACACGCCGAAGAACCTGCTCGCGACCGTGATGAGTACCGTGTTGGACCTCTCTGAAGTGCGACTTAAGCCCGGTCTGGGCCGTGTCGGGAACGTCCTCACCGAAGGCGAACCCATTCCCGGATTGCTGTAACGAGTACCCATCGGGGTCTCACGTCGGACCAGAGGAGACGCTGTTTCAAGGCACACCGCGCCGAGATGTGCTGTTGTCGGGAGAATTGCGGACGCGTCTCCGCTTCCGTCGTAGGATGGAAGTGTCTTCCCGTCGCTCCTCGCGTAGGCGCAACGCGTCCTTTACATCCCGCCCGAGACGGAGAAACGACTTCATGTCGGCGCGAACCGATACCGCCCTTCAATTGCTCGTGTCACCCACAACGACTGCGGGCACGCGACCGAAGTTCCCCAGAGACGAAGCCGGGTTCCTGGCCGAACTTAAGCGGCGCGCGGACGCGTACTTCAAGGAAACCGGGAAGAGCGAGCGCGACTGCTGGCGCATGTACCTGAAGACCGCAGTCATTCTCGCGTGGCTCGCTACCTCCTACTCGCTACTGGTGTTCGCCGCGCTGACCGTGTGGCTGGCGGTGCCGCTCTCGATCTCATTCGCGCTCGCCATCTCCGCAGTCGGGTTCAGCATCCAGCACGACGGTGGGCACCACGCGTACTCGCGGTTCGCCTGGATCAACCGGCTCGCGGCCCTCTCGCTCGACCTGATCGGCGCCAGTTCCTACCTGTGGAAGTGGAAGCATGTCGTCTTTCACCACACATACCCCAACGTACACGGCCAAGATACCGACCTCGCCGTCGGTCCCGTCGCGCGGCTCGCACCGCAGCAACCGCGGCGCTGGTTCCACCGCTGGCAGCACCTGTACCTGTGGCTGCTGTACGCGGTGACCGCGTCCGTGTGGCATCTGTACGGCGACTTCCGCGACGTGGCCGCCGGGAAGATCGGTCCGCACAAGATCCCGCGCCCCAAGGGTTGGGATCTGGTCGTGTTCCTCGGGGGCAAGGCGCTATCGCTCGGGTTGCTCTGGGGGGTGCCGATGCTGATCCACGAGTGGTGGGTGGTGTTGGCGTTCTACGCGGTCGTGACTGCGGTTGTGGGTGTGACGCTGACGGTGGTGTTCCAACTTGCGCACTGCGTCGAGGGGGCCGAGTTCCCGAACCCGGCCGATGGCGGGCACAAGATGGAAGACGCGTGGGCGGTCCACCAGGTTCAAACGACCGTGGACTTCGCTCGTGGGAGTTGGACGCTGTGCTGGCTGCTCGGCGGGCTGAACTTCCAGGTGGTTCACCACCTGTTCCCGCGTGTGTGTCACATTCACTATCCAGCGCTGTCGCGGATTATTGAAGAGGCGTGCGGCGAATTCGGGGTGCAGTACACGGCCCACCGCACGTTCCTGGCTGGGATCGTCTCGCACTTCCGTTGGCTGCGCCAGATGGGGCGCCCGCAGACCGTTCCCATTTCGTAGGAGAGGCCTCTCGGCCTGCCACCGCGAGACGGGCCGGGAGGCCTGTCGTACTACCAGTCAATCCAATGACAGGCCGGGAGGCCTCTCCTACAGCTGGACGATCTCAGGGTACACAGCCGCCAGTGTTGGTGTCTTCCGACTGGGCTGCCCCTTTCCCGTCGTTGTCAGGGTCCAGCACGAGCGTCTGTTCGGCGTTGCTGTCGGACGCGTGTTTGACGGCTTCGAATCGTGCCTTCTCGGTTGCCACATCGTCGAGCTTCAACTCGACCGCAGGACCGGACCCCATCAGGTAACCCCACCCCTGCCAGCCTTCCACCTGCATACAGATCGCTTTCATCGCGGCCATCAGTGGCATCGCGAGGAACAGCCCCGCGACACCCCACACCTGATGCCAGAACAAGCACGCGAGCAGCACGGTCGTTGCGTTCAGATCCATGCTCCGGCCCATCACCCACGGCACGATGATGTAGCCCTCGAACGTGACGACGCAGATGTAGAAGATGCCGATGCCGAACGCGGTGAGCGGATCGACGAACAACAGCGCGTCCATGAACGGCGGGATACCGGCCGCGATGGTCCCGATGTACGGCACGTAACTGAGCACCGCGACCAACAGCGCCCACAGATACCAGTGTTGCAGGCCCGCGGTGTTGTAGACCGCTCCCAGCACGAGCGCGAGCCCGAGGTTCACGATCGTGCGCCACACGAGGTACGTGCGTATCCCTTCCGCCATTTCCGCGAGTGCGACCGTGACCCGCCCGCGAGTCTCCAGCGTCGGTCCGAAAATGGCCTTCACCTTGTCCGCCAACATCTGCCCTTCAAAGATCAGAAACAGCGTGATGAAAAGGATGAGAATCACCTGCCAGAGGTGGTCCATCAACATGAGCGAGAGCTTCATCAGCGCGCCGGACAACTGCTCCTCGGTCAACTGTTTCTTCAAGAGCGAGATGGCCTTGGGCGGTGGCTGGTCGGGGTAGAGCCTCGGGTTGTACGCCCCGATGAACTCGTCGTTGTCCTTGATGGGGAAGATGGCGCTGAGGTTGGACTGGATCGTGTTGTACTGCTTGATCCACTGTGGTTCGTCCTGGGGTAGCCCGCTGATGGTTTTGGGGATAGCCCATGCGAACGCGCCGATCACGATGAGGTGGAGCGCGACCAGTCCCAACAGAGCGGTGAGACAAGCGAAGAACCACGGCAGCAGCAACCGCTCGTGCATGAATTTCGAGAACGGGTACAGGACCGACGCGAGCAGCACCGAGAACACGACCGGGATAAAGATGCTACTGCCCAGGTACAGTGCGACCGAGATGCCGAAGACGGCACACAGGTTCAGCCCGATGCGGGTCGCGAGTGTGATGTTCAGATTCATCGTCGGTGCGCATCCGGTAAGAACACCACCCGCCACGACCGCGCCGGGAGACGGAGTCGCGTTAGCCGTCGATTAACTTCGCCGCGTCGAATGTGTTGTGAAGCAACATCGTGATTGTCATAGGTCCGACGCCGCCAGGTACCGGCGACACCCACCCCGCCACGGCCCACACGCCTTCGTGAACGTCGCCGCACCAGCGACCTTCGACATTGTTCGTGCCGACATCGACCACGGCGGCGCCGGGTTTCACCATCTCCGCGGTGATGGTTGCGGGCGCTCCTGCCGCAGCGATGAGAATGTCGGCGCGTCGGCATACGCTCGCGAGGTCTCGCGTGCGTGTGTGCGCGACAGTGACGGTCGCGTCGCCGGCCGCCGGGTTCGTTGCGGTCGGTTTCTGCATCAGCATCAGTGCGAGCGGCTTCCCGACGATGTTACTCCGACCCACGACGACCACTTCTTTACCCGCGGTCGCGGTGCCGTTGCGCCTCAACAGTTGTAACACACCATGCGGGGTACATGGGTAGAACCGCGGGTGCCCGGCGGCGAGCAGGCCGACGTTTTCCGGGTGGAAGCAGTCCACGTCCTTCACGGGTGAAACCGCCCGGATCACCGCCCCTTCGTCGATCTGTTTGGGCAGCGGCAGTTGCACCAAAATGCCGTGAACGGCCGGGTCCGCGTTCAGTTGGGCGACTAACTCGAGCAGTTCCGCCTGTGAGGTGGTCACGGGGAGCCGGTGAACGGCGGTCGCCAACCCCGCGTCTTGACACGCCTTGTGTTTGTTCTTCACGTACTGCTGACTAGCCGGGTCCTCGCCGACAAGCACCGCCGCGAGTCCGGGGGGGCGCTTGCCCGCAGTCGCGCGTTCGGTGATGCGCGACGCGATCTCTGATCGCATCGTCGCGGCCAGGGCCTTCCCGTCGAGTCGTTGAGCCGGCATAGGTTTCACCCCGTCGCTGACGCTACGGTTTCGCCAAGTTTCTGGAGCAACTTCGGCAGCATCACACCGGACGGCCCGTAGAGACCGATGTCTGCGGATGAACTCGCCTCGGTACGCGTCATGTTCACTTCGATCACTGTGGCTCCCTTCCGGCGGGCGATCGGGACGAGGGAAGCGGCCGGGTACACGACCGCCGAGGTGCCGACTACCAGCAGGGTATCGCACCCGTTCGCAGCGACCATCGCCGCGCTCCAGATGTCGTCGTCCAATCCCTCGCCGAACCAGACGATGTGCGGGCGAAGTACCCCGTGGCACTGCGGGCATTCAGGCATTTCGCCGAGCGGGTCCAGTCCGCGGTTCTCGACCGATCCGCACACGGTACAGCGCGTCTGGCGCAGGCTCCCGTGAATCTCCAGTACGTTCACGCTACCGGCCTCGAGGTGCAGACCATCCACGTTTTGCGTGACCAACGTGAAGCGGTCGCCCCAGCGTTTTTCCAGTTCCGCGATCGCGTGGTGACCGGGGTTCGGCTTCACGGTGGCGACGTTCGCTCGGCGGGCGTTATAGAAGTTCCACACGAGGTTTGGGTTGCGGTCCCAACCGTCGGGGCTCGCCACGTCTTCGATGCGGTGTCCTTCCCAAAGTCCGTTGCTGGCGCGGAACGTGGCCACGCCGCTCTCGGCGGACACGCCGGCACCGCTGAGCACACAGACGCGCTTTGAGACTCGCAACCATCGCGCGGCATGGTCGAGTGCGGTATTCAACTCTTCATCTGTCATGGGCAAATCTCCGGCGGCCGACCGGGTCGAATTGAGGATAACGGATTGGCGTGCGCTGGGCAACGCAGCGATTTCCCCGCGAAGCCGCAAACGGCCAAACACAATCAACCCATCACCACCGTGCCGGCTTCGCGGCAGAGTTGTTCTGATTGCTCCGCGGTAGGCGCTTCGGCGATCACTCGCACCACCGGTTCCGTGTTGCTCCCGCGAACGTGCAGCCACCAGTCGGCGCCGTCGAGGCGCACGCCATCGTCGCGGTTCACGCGCGCGTCCGGCCAGCGCGCTTTGAGGGCTGTCAGCGCTTCGGGAAGGCGCTCGCGCGACACGGTGAACTTGGTCTTCAGCATCGCGTATCGCGGTAGTTCAGCGACGAGTTGCGAGAACGGTTTCTTCTCCTCGACCATCATAGAGAGGATGAACGCTATTCCGACGAATGGGTCGCGGACCCAGCCGATTCGCGGGTCGATGACGCCGCCGTTGCCCTCGCCACCGATTACCGCGTTCGTCGCGCGCATGAGTTCAACCACGTTCGCTTCGCCCACCGCCGACCGGTAGCACGGACACCCGGCTTGCGATGCGATATCTTCGCTCATTCGCGACGTGGACATGTTGATGACCACCGCACCGGGCTGTTGGCGTAGCCTGAACTTCACCGCGAGCGCGAGCGTGGTTTCTTCGCTCACGCAGGTGCCGGTTTCGTCGATGAGCGCGAGACGGTCCGAATCGGGGTCGAGCACGAAGCCGACGGCGCAGTCGTGTTTCCGGACCCACGGGGCCACGTCGGTGAGGTTCGCCGGAATCGGTTCGGGTTCGTGCGCGAACAACCCAGTCGGTTCGCAGCCGTATTGAATGGTGTCGCAACCGAGATCGGCGAGGAGCGCGGAACCGAGCGGGCCGCCGGCGCCGGCGTTTGCGTCGAGGAATACGCGGAACCGCTGACCGGCCACGGCCGCGACGCTAATCAGGTCAAGCACCGCGCGTGTGTGATCGATGCCAACGTCCGGCGGCACGCGAACGCTCCCAATCCCGTCCCACGCGGACCGCGCGAACTCGCCCGATTCGTACAGGTCGCGGATGACCCGCCCCGCGTCAGCCGGAAGCACGGCGCCATCGGCGCCGAACAACTTCAGTCCGTTCCACGGTGCCGGATTGTGGCTCGCGGTGATCTGAATCGCACCGGCCGCGTTCATCTGGCGCACCGCGAAGCCGCACGTGGGGGTTGGCGCGATGCCGATGTCTTCGACTGTGCAGCCCGCGCCGAGCAGCCCCGCGACGACCGCGTGCCTGAGCATTTCGCCACTGGGCCGGCCATCGCGCGAAAGGATGACGCGCTTGCCCGCGACGGTAGAGCCGTAAGCAGCGGCGAAGCGCGTGACGGCTTCGGCGGTCAAGCCCGCGCCGACGATTCCGCGAATACCCGAGACGGACACGATTAAATCGGACGGCACCGCCATGTAGCGAATCCTTGCGTGGGCGGATGATGTGGTGGAGATGTTGTACGCGAATCCACGCTCGCGGCTTCGCTAGTATTCCCGCCAACTGACGACATCCTCCCCGAACCGGTCGGAGAGCGCCTGCTTCCCCTTCTGGCCGACGGTCTTTTCGTCCACGGTGAACGACTTGAGGTTCTTCAGGTGCTTCGATTTGGCGATCGCGATCGCGCCGGTCGGACCGATCTTGTTGCCGTTGAGATCGAGTTCAGTGACGTTCGCGAGGAGTTTGCTGTTCGCGAGGGCCGTGATCGCGTCTGGGCCGAGTTTGTTATCCCAGAGTTTCAGTGAGGTGATCGCGGGGAAGTTCTTGGCGGCGTTCGCGAGAGCGATCCCGCCACGGTTCGCGAGCCGATTGCGAGACAGGTCGAGTGCCGTCAGTTTCGGGAACTTTCCTTCACAGAACTCCTCGATGCCGACGGCACCGAGTTCGCAGTTGTCGAGAGAAAGTGCCGTGAGCGTGCCCGCGAAGACCGCGTTCGCGAGGCTCGCCGGCGCCGTTCCTCGGAGCGGCACGCTGTTCAGATTGAGCGACTGGAGCCCCGGCATCGCGCACCGGGTGAGTTCCGCGAGCGCACCGGGTTGGAGGTTCGCGCTCTCCAGGTCGAGACGCTGGAGGGACTTCGCGAACGCGGCCCGTCGGAACTCGGCCGCAACGATCGGATCGAGTTCGCTCCCACTCAGTTCGAGTTCGGTGAGCTTTTTCAGGTGCGGTGAACTGAGTACCGCGCGTACAGCGTCGGAGTCGATCGCGTTGCTTCCGATGCGGAGGCGCACGAGGTTCGTGGTGTTCTTGCACGCGGCGAGTTCCGTGACGCCTTCAGGCCCGATACTGCAACTCGTCAAGTCGAGTGCTTCGAGTCGCGTCAAACCCGGCCAGACCGCGAGTTCGTGAACGCCCGCGTGTCCGATCTCGTTGCCGTTCAGGAGCAACGTCTTCAGCCTGGTCAGGTGTTTTGATTTGAGAATCTTCGAGAGAACTTCGGCGGTCAGGTCCGCGTGCGAGAACTCCAATTCTTCGATCTGCGCGAGTTGCTTGACCTTCGCGAGACTTGGATCGACCTGCCCCTTCTCGAACTCCAGTTTCCGCAGGAACGGGGCCGCAGCGAACAACCGGTCGGCGCGCTCCGGCAGCAACACCGGGCGGTCGATGACCACCTCTTCGATGACGCCGCGCGCGATCGAGAGCCACAGCCACGGTACGAACCGCCCGTAGAACTCGGGTCGCGGGCCGAGTTTGCCGAGCGCCGCGTACCAATCCTCCCCGTGCGCGTCGATCAACTCTTGTTGGCGTGTGTACTTCGTGTCGTACTCCGGCTCCCCCGGCTTCAGGTGTTCGAGTTCGACGCAGAGTCGAACGAAGTCGCCTTGTGTGTCGCCCTTCTCGGTGAGGTAATCCGCGTACACGAGGTAGGCAGTTTCGTCGTCGCGGTCGTGGATGATGGCGTTGATCAGTGCCGTTTCCTCGGCGCTGCGGCGGAACCGTTTGCCCTTCGCGACGGTCTTCGCAAACTCACCGAGTCCGTGTGCCGCGTCGTGGAAGTACGCGGCTCCGCGGAGTTCTTCCGGTGTCTCCGGGTGCCACATCATGACCGTGGGCGAGTCGTTCTCGTCGCGCTGTGTCCAGAGCAAGAAGTAGTTGTCGTTGTCACCGCTTTTGTGGGGCTTGGTGAGCATTTTGGCGAGCCGACCGTCGAGTGCGGCGCGTTCTTCGGGTGTCATCTCCGGGCCGGTCGGCGGTGCGGGTTCGTCCTTCGCGGCGCGCTTGCGTGCCATGATTGCCCACAGTGAAAGGTCTGGTTTGAAGCAATCCTATCAGTTCGTCAACGTCGGCGCCGAGGCGTCACTTGGTAATGCCCATCCTGTCAAGCAGGAACGCGAGTACCAACGCGACTTCCTTGAGGTGATCGTAACGCCCGGACGCGCCGCCGTGACCCGCGTCCATGTTGCACCGCAACAACAGCGGGTTCTTGTCCGTTCTCAGCGTGCGCAACTTCGCGACGTACTTCGTCGGCTCGTGGAACAACACCTGACTGTCGTTCAGCGAGGTCATCACGAGCATTGAGGGATAGGCCGCTTTCTTGATGTTCGTGTACGGGCAGTAGCTCTTGAGGTAGTCGTACTCCTTCTTGATTTTTGGATTGCCCCACTGAAGAAACTCCTGCACCGTCAGCGGAATCGACTCGTCCAGCATCGTCGTGACCGCGTCCACGAATGGCACCTTCAGCACGGCCGCTTTGCACAGGTCCGGGCGCAGGTTCAGTACGGTCGCGATGAGCAACCCGCCGGCGCTCGCGCCTTCGATCGCGAGCTTGTCACGCGAACAGTACTTCGCTTTCACGAGGTGGTCGGCGCACGCGATGAAGTCGTTGAACGTGTTCATCTTCTTGAGCATCTTGCCGTCTTCGTACCACGTGCGGCCGAGGTCCGAGCCGCCGCGAATGTGTGCGTTCGCGTACACCACGCCGCGATCGAGCAGGCTCACGCGCACGGGGTCGAAGTCCATCGTCATGTTCAGCCCGTAGGAGCCGTAGCCGTAGAGCAGACACGGTGCGGTGCCGTCGAGCTTCACGCCCTTCTTGTACACGAGCGAGATCGGTACTTGCGTGCCGTCGGTCGCGGTCGCGGTCACGCGCTCCGTGACGTAGTCGGAAGGCTTGTAGCCGCCGGGAATCTCCTTCACCTTTTGTTGCTTGCGGTCGCGTGTGTCCATGTCGTAGGAGTAGTCGGTGTCCGGTTCGGCGAGCGCGGTGTACCTGAACCGAATCGAAGTCGTGTCGAACTCTGGGTTGCGCGACAACGCCACGTCGTACGGCTTGTCGCCGAATGCGACGCTGTGCGACTTGCCGGTCTTGAGATTGCGCACGATGAGTTGCGACAGCCCGCCGGCACGAACGGAGAAAACCGCGTGGCTCTTGAACAGCGACACGCCCTCGATATACACCTTCGGGTCGTACGGCGCGAGGTCGGCCCAGTTCGCGACGTCGGTCTTCTCGACCGGGCACGTCACCACTTTGAAGTTCGTCGCTTTCTTGTTGGTGCGGATGTAGAACGTGCCGTCGCGGTGGGACGCGTCGTACTCGTGATCCGCTTCGCGCTTCAGGATCGTCTGCCACTTGCCATCGGGCTTGTCGGACGCGAGGAATCGCTGTTCGGTGCTGCCGTAACTCACCGACGTGTGGAACAGATACTTCCCATCGCGCGACTTCGCGAGTTCCAGCCAGAAGAGTTCGTCCTTCTCTTCGTAGAGCAGTTCGTCCTGCTCTTTCGGTGTGCCGAGCGTGTGCCGCCAGACCTTGTGTGCGCGCTTGGCTGCGTCCTCGGTGGTGTAGAGCAACGTCTTGTTGTCCGCGGCCCACTCGAACATCGGTGCCTTCACCAGTTTGCTCTCGACCAACTTGCCGGTGCGGAGGTCTTTTACGGAGAGCGTGTATTCGCGGAACCCGGTGGTGTCAGTGGAGAACGCGAGTAAGTGCCCGTCGTCGCTGACGCGGCGCTCGCCGAAAGCGAAGAACTTCTCGCCTTTCGCTAACTCGTTGCCGTCGAGAAGCACTACTTCCCCGGGGCCGCGCGGACCCTTCACCGCGAACCGGCGGCAGTGGATCGGGTACTGTTTCCCCTCGACGGTGCGCGAGTAGTACAGATAGCCGCGGTCGTAGACCGCCACGTCTTCGTCCGTCTGCTTGATGCGTGACAGAAACTCCTTGTACAGCGTTTCCTGAAACTTCTCGGTAGGTTTGAGGAGCGTCGCGGCGTAAGCATTCTCGGCTTCGAGGTATTTCAATACGTTCTTGTTTGTCTTGTCCTTGAGCCAAAAGAAGTCGTCGATCCGTGTTTCGCCGTGCTGTTCCAGCTTGTGCGGCACCCGCTTTGCGCTGGGCGGCATCGCGGCCGTGGGGTCGATGGCGAGAGCCGCGACAGGGGCGGCGAGGATTGCGAACGCGAGTGCGAACCGAATGTGGTGCATGGTGTCTGTCTCTCTTACGCGATGGGTTGGACTATCGTAACCGGTTCGCCCGCGTCGGAATATTGACATTCTTCAGCGCCCGATTGCGGCGGTCTGTAGAATGATGGATTACCTTTTCGTCGGAATAACAGAGAAAGAAAGTCTCTATGCTCGGGACAGCGGTCGCGGTTGCGCTGGTGGAGTCGGAATTCGAGAAACTCGGTCTGGACGCACGCCTCGTTGAACGCCTCACAACTCTTGGGTACGAAGAGCCGACGCCGATCCAACGCGAAGCGATCCCTCCACTGCTCGCCGGGCGCGACCTGATTGGACGCGCCGCTACCGGCACCGGCAAAACGGCCGCGTTCGCCCTTCCACTTCTTCACCGTCTCGCCGGTGCGACTTCTCGCACCAAGCCTACGGCGCTGATCCTCGTTCCCACGCGCGAACTCGCGATGCAGGTCGCGGAATCGGTGGGCCGCTACGGGCTGCCGCTAAGCGCGCGTGTCCTCGCGGTCTACGGCGGTCAGCCGATGGACCCGCAGTTGCGCGCGCTGCATCGCGGCGTCGATGTCGTTGTGGCGACTCCCGGACGCGCGCTCGATCACATGCGCCGCGGCACCATCGCGCTTGACGCAATCAGCGTGGTGGTGTTGGACGAAGCCGACGAAATGCTCGACATGGGCTTCGCGGAAGACATCGAGGCGATTCTCGGGGCGACGCCAAAAGAGCGCCAGACGATGTTGTTCTCCGCGACGATGCCGCCGCGTATCAAGGCCATCGCGGGCCAACACCTCACCAAGCCCGCGGAAATCACTGTTACGCGAGAACCGGTCGCGGCCGGTGAATTGCCGCGCGTGCGCCAGATCGCGTACCTCGTTTCGCGATCGCACAAACTCGCCGCGCTTGGGCGCGTTCTCGATGCCGAAGCACCGAAATCCGCGCTGATCTTCTGCAAGACGCGATCGGAAGTCGATGAATTGACCGAAGCGCTAGCGGCCCGCGGCTACCGGCCGGAGGCGCTGCACGGTGGGATGGCGCAGGAGCAACGCGACCGCGTGATGCGACTGTTCCGCGCCGGGCGTGCGGACTTGCTCGTCGCCACCGACGTTGCCGCGCGCGGGCTGGACGTCGAACACCTCACGCACGTCGTCAATTACCAACTCCCGCTCGGAACGGAACCTTACGTTCACCGGATCGGTCGCGTCGGTCGCGCCGGGCGCGATGGCGTGGCAATCACGGTCGCCGAGCCGCGCGAACAGGGCGCATTGCGGGCCATCGAGCGCGTGACCGGTCAGCGATTCGAGTACGCACGCGTTCCGACGGCCGCCGACGTGCAAGCCCGCAGGATGGAACGCTCTGCAGTTGAGATTCGCGAGACGATCGCGGCAGGCGGGCTGGATCAGTTCCTCGGCGCGCTCGCGTCTCTGGGTGGGTTGAACCCCACCGAAGTCGCTCTGGCCGCGCTGAAGATCGCACACATCGCGAAGTTCGGCGACGCCCAAGACACCGCGGAGATTCCGATTGCCGCGCCGGAAAAGAATCGCAATGGTCCGATGCGCAACGCCGGTCCGTCGCGGGGATTCAACGCGCGAAGCCCCGGTCCGGGGTTGGCGTCAATCTTCATCAGCGCGGGGCGGCTCGACGGCATCGCGCCGCGCGACTTGGTCGGGGCCATCGCGAACGAGTCGGGGCTTCCCGGTCGTGACATTCGCGGGATCGAGATTACCGACCGGTTCTCGCTCGTCGAAGTTCCCGAAGAAGCGGCCGATCACGTTATTGAATCGCTGAACGGTGCGCGTTTGCGCGGGCGCCGAGTCACCGCCCGACGCGATCGCCGACACGAAGGCGCCCGTTAGTCCTCCCGCTAGAGAGCCGATCATGCGGAACCGACGGTGGCTCGTGGCCGGTACGGTGCTGGTCGCGCTCAGTGCCGACGTGGGTGCGGCGAACTACCCATTTCGCTTCAAAGATGTGGGCGACGACGCGGGCGCGTTCCCACATGTCGCGGGGATTCGCGGTCACGCGGTCGCGTGGGGCGACGCCGACGGCGACGGTTGGCCGGACCTGTTCGTCGGCACGTTCCACAACGCGGGGTCGAAGCCCGGCGTGTTCCTGTGGAACCGAAAGGGCAAGTTCACGCCGGACAAGCAAGAACATCTTCTAACCTCGGGCATCGGCAGCGGTGCGCTGTTCGTCGATCTGACCAACAGTGGGCGGCTCGATCTCTACGCTTCGCACTGCGCGCACGGCACGACCGGCGTCCTGGCGGTGCCGAGTCTGTTGTTCCGCAACGACGGAGCCGGGAAGTTCACGGACGTGTCGAAGGACAGCGGTGCGTGTCCGCCGAACTACAGCGGTCGCGGGCTGGCCGCGATTGACTTCGACGGCGACGGCTTGCTCGACCTCGTGACCTGCGAGCAGTACTACGGCAAGGTGAAGATCGGGCCGTGTCTGTTCCGCAACAAGGGCGGTTACACGTTTGAGAACGTGAGCGAAGCGGTCGGCTTTCCCGCAGGCTACGCGGGGTTGGCCGTCGCGGTCGCGGACTTCAACCGCGACGGTTGGCCCGACATCTTCCTCACCGGCGGGGCCGGCGAGCACCGGCTTCTGCTCAACGACGGTAAGGGGAAGTTCCGCGAAGCGCCGGGTGCGCGCGAGGTCTTCCAATGGAAGGACGCCAGCGGCGACAACCCGCCCGCGGGCGTGTGCATCGCGGACGTGAACCGCGACGGTCTGCCCGATGTGGTCATCGGTAACCACTTCAAAAGTCCGTGGAGCGCGCCCGCGCCAATTAAGCTCTACCTCAATCGCGGGGTGAAGGACGGCGTGCCGAAGTTTGAGGACGTGACCGAGGCCGCCGGGATCAAGCTGCTCGAAATGAAGGCGCCGCACGTCGAGATTCAGGACTTCGACAACGACGGCTTGCCCGACATTTACGTGAGCATCGTGAAGTTCGCGGACGGAAAACCGTGCCCGGTGATCTACAAGAACCTCGGCACGAAAGACGGCATCCCGCAGTTCCGCGACGACGCGTGGGCGGTCAACGACTTCCCCACGGCCGCGGACAAGGCACTCAAGCGTGCGGCTCCGTTGTTCGAGAAGGCGCTGAAGGAAAAGAAGATCATCTACATGGCGGCGGGTCCGTCATGCGATTTCGACCGCGACGGGAAGCTCGACCTGTTCCTCGCGAACTGGTGGAAAGAGGACCGTTCGCTTCTCCTGAAGAATGAAACAGAGGGCGGTAACTGGCTCGACGTTCGCGTCGAAGGCAAGGATGGCGTGAACCGCATGGGCATCGGTGCGCGGATCGACGTGTACCCCGCGGGCAAGTTGCGCGAAGCCGCGGCGCTGCTCGGCTCGCGCGAAATCGCCATCGGCTACGGCTACTGTTCCGGTCAGGAAGCGATCGCGCACTTCGGCTTGGGCAAGCTCGAAACCGTGGACATCGAGGTGACGCTTCCGCACGGCAAGGGCAAGTTGACACAAAAGGGCGTGAAGGCGAATCAGGCGCTGACCGTGAAGCCGTGACGCGGAGGCCGCGATGACCGAGGACGAATGGCTCGCGTGTGAAGATCCTGCACCGATGTTGAAAGTCGTGAAAGGTCAGGTGAGCGACCGCAAGTTGCGTTTGTTCGCCGTTGCCTGTTGCCGCAGTGTTTGGCATCTCATCGAAGGCGAGCCTGATCGGAACGCTGTCGAGGTTGCCGAACGAGTTGCCGATGGACTGGCATCGAATAAGGAACGCCGTGCTGCTCTTCATTCGTCGAGTACAGTTGCTTCGAGCACACTGTACGCCGATGTTGGGATCATGGTGGGTTTTGTGCGACAACGTATCGCCGAGGCGGTTGCACGTCCGAGTGAGACGCACACCGCCGAACACTACGTGTGGGATGCGAACTACGATCTTCAGAACCCAGTTCAGAGTGATCTCGTCCGCGACATCTTCGGGAACCCGTTTCGCCCGGTTGTCGCCGATCCCGTGTGGCTCACGGACACCGCGGTGTCACTTGCACGCGGGATGTACGAATCGCGTGACTTCAGTGCGATGCCGATCCTCGCGGACGCACTTCAAGACGCCGGGTGCGACAACACCGATATCCTGAACCACTGCCATGACGCCTCCGCGACACACGTTCGCGGATGCTGGGTCGTGGATTTGGTGTTGGATCTGTCGTAGGGTGGGTCGAGGCTCGCTTTGGAGCCGAAGGCCCACCAGAACCGTCCGCGTGGGTGGTGGGCCTTCGCCGCAAAGCCGGCTCGACCCACCCTACGAAAGACACATTGGGAGCGCCGGAACACACATGGACCGCGCCCCAAACTCGTCCGTTGCTCGCGTCGTCGCGGCCAGCTTCGTCGGCACCGCGATCGAGTGGTACGACTTCTTCCTCTACGGCACCGCCGCGGCGCTCGTCTTCAACAAACTGTTCTTCCCAACAATTGACCCGGTCGCGGGCACGATGGCCGCGTTCGGAACCTACGCGGTCGGGTTCATCGCGCGGCCGTTCGGCGGAGTGCTGTTCGGGCACTTCGGCGACCGCGTCGGGCGGAAATCGGCGCTCGTCGCCACGCTCATGATCGTTGGCCTCTCCACGTTCGCGATCGGACTGCTTCCCACCTACGACGCGGCCGGCGTGCTTGCCCCGATTCTGTTGGTGCTGTTGCGATTCGTGCAAGGGCTTGGCGTCGGCGGCGAATGGGCCGGGGCCGTGCTGATGGTCGCGGAACGAGGGAACCCGCGATGGCGTGGGTTCTCAGCGAGTTGGGTGCAGGCCGGCGCACCGGTCGGGCTGCTGCTCGCAACCGGTGCGTTCGGGCTGGTGTCCCTGCTCCCGGAGGATCAGTTCCTCGCGTGGGGCTGGCGCATTCCGTTTCTGCTCGGTGTGGTGCTGACCGGCGTCGGGCTGTTTCTGCGCCTGAAGATACTCGAAAGCCCGCTCTTCGCTAAGGTGCTTGAGGAGAAGCCCTCCGCGGGCTTACCACTACTCGAAGTGTTGCACAAACATCCGCGAAACGTGGTACTCGCGATGGGAGCGCGGATCGCGGAGAACGGGTTCTACTACTTCTTCACGGTGTTCTGTCTGAGCTACGGCACGCAACAACTCGGACTGTCGCGAAGCGTGTTGCTCGACGGCGTGTTGCTCGCTGCCGTCGCGCACTTGATCGCGGTGCCTTTCTTCGGGGGGCTGTCGGACCGCGTCGGTCGCAAGCCGGTGTACCTCGGTGGTGCGCTGTTTCTCGCGGCGTTCGCGTTCCCGTTCTTTCAAATGATGGGCACGCGACAGACGGAATGGATTTGGGCCGCGATCATCATCGGCATGATCGGTCACGCCGCGATGTACGGTCCGCAAGCCGCGTTCTTGTCGGAGTTGTTCGGCACGCGCGTGCGGTACACGGGCGCGTCGCTCGGCTATCAACTCGCGGCCCCGCTGTCGGGCGGAATCGCGCCACTCGTGGCGACGGCACTACTCCGCGAATCAGGCGGCGATCCGTGGCCGGTTGGCGTGTACCTAGTGGGAATGGCGCTCGTCACGGTGGTCGCGGTGCTGTTCGCGACCGAGACACGTTCTCGCGACCTGAGCGGGTAAGGGGTTTCTCTCTTCGCATTTTCGCTCTGGCCCTTGCAGAGCGTTCCCCGCACACTTATCATCGTCCTTTTCCAACGCGGCCAGACCCTACCCCGAGCGTTGCATGGCGGGCACTCCCCTTCCGGTTCTCAAACAGCGGTCGTTCGGCGAAACTTCGCGGCGCGACAAGTGGTGGGTCCCACCACTGCTGGTGTTTCTCGGGCTAGGCGCGTTCCTTGTGTACGCGAACTGGGCCGCGCTCCAGGGCGAACACTACACCTACGGCCCGTACCTGTCGCCGTTCTACTCGCCGGAAGTATTCGGCAGCTCGCCGCACTCGTGGTTCGGGCCGAAGCCGGGCTGGTGGCCGGAGTGGCTGCCGTTCTCGCCGGCGCTCTTCATCTTGTGGGCGCCCGCGGGCTTCCGACTCACGTGCTACTACTACCGCGGTGCGTACTATAAAGCGTTCTGGGCAGATCCAATTAACTGCGCTGTCGGCGAACCGCGGAAGGGCTACATCGGCGAGAGCAACTGGCCGCTGCGGATCATGAACATCCACCGCTACTTCCTGTATGTCGCGCTGCTATTCATCGTGATGCTTGGTGTCGATGCGGTCAAAGCGTTCTGGTTTACCGATACGGAGACCGGGAAGGGCGGGTTCGGCATCGGCGTGGGTTCGCTCGTGCTCACGCTGAACGTGATCCTCCTGAGCGGTTACACACTCGGCTGCCACTCGCTCCGGCACCTCGTTGGCGGCGTGAAGGACTGCATGTCGGAATCGCCTACGTGCCAGAAGATGTACAAGGGGTGTAGCTCGCTCAACAAGAGACATATGCTCTGGGCGTGGGTGAGCCTCGTCGGGGTGATGTTCGCCGACGTCTACGTGCGCCTCTGCTCCATGGGTATTTGGACGGACCTGCGAATCCTGTAACTGATCAGTTTAGCCGCGACCCAAAGGGGATCACGGCGGTATTGCGCTCGGCTAAACGTAACTTGGATTTCTCCCCCATGCCTGTCGAATATCAGACTCACGAACACGACGTCATCGTCATCGGCGCCGGCGGCGCGGGGCTTCGCGCCGCGATCGAAGCGAGCGCCTCTGGTGCGTCGGTCGGCCTCGTGTGCAAATCGCTGCTCGGCAAAGCGCACACCGTGATGGCCGAAGGTGGCATCGCGGCGGCGCTCGCGAACGTCGATAACCGCGACAACTGGAAGGTCCACTTCGCGGATACGATGCGCGGCGGGCAGTACGTCAACAACTGGCGCATGGCAGAGCTTCACGCGCGCGAAGCCCCGGACCGCGTGCGCGAACTCGAAAAGTGGGGCGCCGTCTTCGACCGCACGCCGGACGGCAAAATCCTGCAACGCAATTTCGGCGGCCACAAATACCCGCGACTCGCGCACGTCGGCGACCGCACCGGGTTAGAGTTGATCCGCACGCTTCAGGATCACGGCGTTCACCAGGGCATCAATGTTTACATGGAGCGCACGGTTATTCGCTTGCTGAAAGACGGTGACCGGATCGCGGGCGCACTCGCTTACGACCGTGAGCGCGGCCGGTGGACCGTGTTTCGCGCGAAGGCGATCGTCCTCGCGACCGGCGGCATCGGCAAGGCGTACAAGATCACAAGTAATTCGTGGGAATATACGGGAGACGGACACACACTCGCCTACGACGCCGGCGCCGAACTCATCGACATGGAGTTCGTGCAGTTCCACCCGACCGGCATGGTGTGGCCGCCGTCTGTTCGCGGCATCTTGGTAACCGAAGGTGTTCGCGGCGAAGGCGGCGTGCTGCGGAACAGCAAGGGCGACCGGTTCATGTTCGGGGACATCCCGGAGAACTACAAACCGCAGACCGCGAAGGATCAGGAAGAAGGTTTCCGCTACGTGCTGGGCGACAAGGAAGCGAACCGCCCGCCGGAGTTGTTGACGCGCGATCACGTCGCGCGGTGCATCGTGCGCGAGGTGCGCGAGGGTCGCGGAAGCCCGCACGGCGGCGTGTTCCTCGAACTGCAAACGTTCGCGGAATGGTTCGGCAAAAAGAACCCCAAGTTCAACGCGGCCGAGCACTGGAAGAAGAAACTGCCGAGCATGTACCACCAGTTCAAGGAACTCGGCGGGCTGGACATCACGAAAGAGGCAATGGAGGTCGGGCCGACGACGCACTACATGATGGGCGGCGTACGGGTGGACAGCGACTCGCAAATGTCGCGCATCCCGGGTCTGTTCGCGTGCGGCGAGTGCGCCGCGGGCATCAACGGCGCGAACCGCCTCGGCGGGAACTCGCTCTCCGACCTTCTTGTACTTGGCAAACGTGCCGGTGAGTTCGCGGCCGAGTACGCGAAGAAGCAGAATGCTTCGGGCGCCATTCACGCGGATCAGGTGGACGGCGCCGCGAAGACGGCACTCGAGCCATTCGACCGTGCGACTTCGGAAAGCCCTTTCAAGGTTCAGGAAGACTTGCAAGAGATGATGCAAGACTTGGTCGGCATCGTGCGCAAAGAAGACGAGATGGTTCGCGCACTGGCGGGATTGAAGGAACTCCGCGCACGTGCCGCGAAGATTCAGGTGACGGGGAACCGCGAGTACAACCCGGGCTGGCACACCGCGATGGACCTGCACAACCTTCTCACCGTGTCCGAAGCGGTCGCACTGGCCGCGATCCAGCGCAAGGAGAGTCGCGGGGCGCAGTTCCGCGACGACTACCCGAAGAAGGACAACGCGAAGTTCGGCAAGGTGAACTCGATCATCGCGAAGGGCGCGAACGGCGAAATGCAGATCAAGTTGGAGCAACTCGCGCCGATGCCGCAGGAGCTCAAGGACGCGATCATGGCAGAGGGCGGGGGTGTGCTGCCGGACGAGTTGAAATAGCAAGTTGGTGTATTACTAGCCGCGACCGCAAGGGAGCGGCAAACGTAGACCGCTACCTTGCGGTCGCGGCTCGTTGACAACAAGGACACGAGATGCCCACAACGTTTCGCATCTGGCGCGGCGACGCCACTAAAGGCGAGTTCAAAGACTACACCGCAGAGGCCGGTGAGGGGATGGTCGTCCTCGACGCCGTTCACCAGATTCAGGCCACGCAAGCGCCGGACCTCGCGTGCCGTTGGAACTGCAAGGCCGGCAAGTGCGGGTCGTGTTCCGCCGAGATCAACGGCATGCCCAAACTCATGTGCATGACACGACTCGACGACCTCCCGCCGGGCGAAACTGTCATCGTCGAGCCGATGCAGGCGTTCCCACTCGTGAAGGATTTGGTCACGGACGTGTCGTGGAACTACGAGGTGAAGAAGCGGATCAAGCCGTTCCGCCCGCGAAAGCCGGACAACGCCGACGGCACCTGGAAGATGGCCCAGGAAGACGCGGACCGCGTGCAAGAGTTCCGCAAGTGCATCGAGTGCTTCCTGTGCCAGGACGTGTGCCACGTTTTGCGCGACCACCACAAGCACCCGGAGTTCATCGGTCCGCGGTTCCTCGTTCACGTGGCGCAGTTGGAGATGAACCCGCTCGATACCGAGGACCGCATCCCGGAACTGAAGGAGAAGCAAGGCATCGGCTACTGCAACATCACTAAGTGCTGCACGAAGGTCTGCCCGGAACACATCACCATCACCGACAACGCGATCATCCCGCTGAAGGAGCGCGTCGTTGACCAGTATTACGATCCGGTAATGAAGCTGATTCAGTTGGTCTTCAAGCCGCGCAAGAAGGATGAGTTGGCAGAGACGAAGCCATCATAACTTCGCCCCTTGCGGCTTCGCGGGAGGACTCAACATGCACTTCGAGCTGAAGTCACTCCACCGCGACGCGATCCCGGCGGCGCTCGAAAAAGCGCACCGCTACCGGCTCCTCAACGAGCCAGAGCAGGCCGAGAGCATCTGCGAAGACGTGCTGCGCCTCGAACCGGATAACCAGAGTGCGCTCGCGTCGCTGATACTCGCACTCACCGACCGGTTCGGTAGCGAGCGCCCGGTGCCGCCGCGAAAGGTTCGCGAACTCTTACCGCGTCTCAGTGGCGAATACGAGCGGGCGTACTACGCCGGGATCATCGCGGAACGCGAAGGGATTTCGTGGATGCGCTCCGGGCAGCCGCGATCCGGCGAGGCCGCCTACGTGTGCTTCCGCGACGCGATGAAGCAGTACGAGAAGGCCGAGAAATTGGCGCCGCCGGCCAACAACGACGCGCAGTTGCGGTGGAACAGTTGCGTGCGAATGATCATGAACCACCCCGATGTCGCACCCACCGAAGAAATCGCGACCCGGCTTCACGTCGGCGACTGAGCGCTACCGTCATTCGTCTTTCAAGCGGTCGCGAAACACCTTTCTCAGTTTCTCTACCTTCGGCCCGATGATGGCCCGGCAGTACGGCTGTCGCGGGTTGTTCGCGTAGAAGTTCTGATGGTCCGCGTCCGCTGGGAAGAACTCACCGAACGCGGTGATCTCGGTGACGACCGGCGACCGGAAGACACCCGCGGCGTCGATTTTTGCTTTGTAACGCTCGGTGAGTGATTTCTGCCGTTCCGAGTGGTAGAAGATGACCGAGCGGTATTGCGGTCCGACATCATTTCCCTGTCGGTTGAGCGTAGTCGGATCGTGCGACCGCCAGAACACTTCAAGCAGTTCCGCGTAACTCACCGCGGTGGGGTTGAATATCACGTGCACGACCTCCGCGTGTCCGGTGCGGCCGGTGCAAATCTGGTCGTAGCTCGGGAATGGGATGTGGCCGCCGCTGTAACCGCTCGTGACTTTCTGCACGCCTTTCATCTGTTGGAACACGGCTTCGGTACACCAAAAGCACCCGTTCCCGAAGGTGGCCAACTCCGGGCCGCTCGCGGGCGCGGAGGCGGGTCCGATTTCGTCGGGTTCGAGGACCGGGAAGTTCTCCGGCATTGTGAACGTGTCGCGCGAGACCACGGCCGCGATCACCACGAGGGTCACCGCCAACACCAGCGGCACCGCGTACATCAACTTCGCTCGCATGGAGTACCCCGGTGGTGCTCGACTCGTGGAGAGCGTGTATTCTAACGGGCGTGCGACACGTTCATTATCTCGTTCTCGGAGTACCCATGCGAATCGGACACTGGCAACTTGAATCGAAGACCGGCGACTTCGACGCGAATCTCGTGAAGGTCGTAACCAGCTTGGAACGCGCGGACCGAGATCGCGTCGAAGTCGTGTGCTTCCCTGAGTGCTTCTTGACGGGCTACCCGGACAAGGAGGAACCGGCGAGAAAGTCCGCATTCGCGGCCGATTCCCCGCAGATGATGAAGTTGCTCGACAAGACCATGAAGATCGAAGCGACGTACATCGTGGGCTTCAACGAGACTCGCGGCAAAGACCTCTACAACACCGCGGTCGTGGTGCAGAAGGGGCACATTCTCGGCACCTACAGCAAGTGCTCCGCGTACATGCCGTTTCACAAGCAAGGTCGCGAGTTCCCGGTGTTCGAGCGTGGCGGCGTGAAGTTTGGGGTCATCATCTGTTCCGACGGCGGTTACATCGAACCGACGCGGATTCTCGCGCTGAAGGGCGCGAGAATCGTGTTCGCACCGCACTTCAACTACATCGGCGCGAAAGGCTTGATCGGTCACTTCCAGCACGTGCGCGCGGACCACATCGCGAGGGCCGTGGAGAACGACGTGTGGTTTGTTCGCGGGAACAACGTGGTGCTGGCCAAGGATTCGGGTCTGAGTTACGAGGGCGTCGGTTACGGCGACAGCTACATCATGGACCCGCAAGGCGAGATGCAGGTGCGTAGCCGGCGGATGCAGGAGGATTTCATCTTCGCGGACATCGACCCCGGCCAGCCAAACAAGGCGTGGGGTGTCGGCCGCTCGCTGTGGAGCGCGAAGGAGTTCCACAAGCACATGTTGGAGGCCGCGAAGCTGAAGTGATTGATGTGCCGCTTACGGCTTTGTCAGTGATGCACGCACGTGAAGCCGCAAGTGGCGCCTCACGAAAGCACGCCCTTCACCACATTTCCGAAAACGTCCGTCAGTCGGAAGTGCCGGCCCTGGTATTTGTACGTCAGCTTCTCGTGGCTGATGCCGAGACATTGCAACAGCGTGGCGTTCAGGTCGTGGACGCTGACACCATCCTTCGCCACGTTGTAGCCGTAGTCGTCGGTTTCGCCGTAGGAGATGCCGGGCTTCACCCCCCCGCCCGCGAGCCACACTGTGAAGCACCGCGGGTGGTGATCGCGACCGTAGTTCTCCGCTGTGAGTTTGCCCTGGCTGTAGACTGTCCTGCCGAACTCACCGCCCCACACAACGAGCGTGTCCTTCAACAGCCCGCGCTCCTTTAAGTCCGTGATGAGCGCTGCGGAGGCGTGATCGGTGTCCCCGCACTGCGCCTCGATCTGCTTGGGCAGGTTCACGTGCTGATCCCACCCGCGATGGTAGAGTTGCACGAACCGGACATCGCGCTCTACGAGTCTGCGCGCTAGCAGACAGTTCGCCGCGAACGTACCGGGCTTCCTCGCATCCTCTCCGTAGAGCTTGAAGGTTGACGCCGGTTCTTTCGAGAGGTCAGTGAGGTCCGGCACGCTTTTCTGCATCCGAAAAGCCATTTCGTACTGCGCGGTTCGCGTCGCGATCTCGGGGTCGCCGGTCGCGTCCTGCTTCATCTGGTTGAGCTTCGCAAGGTCGTCGAGTAGCCCGCGACGGTCTTCGGCGCTGATGCCGTCGGGGTTGCTCAGGAACAACACCGGGTCGCCCTGCGAGCGGAACTTCACGCCCTGGAACCTGGAGGGCAGGAACCCGCTTCCCCAGAGCCGGTCGTACAGCGGTTGGTCGGTGGGGTTGCCGCTCCCTTGCGAGATGAGCACCACGAACGCGGGCAAATCCTTGTTCTCGCTGCCGAGACCGTAGCTCACCCACGAGCCGAAACTCGGCCGCCCCGCGAGCTGCGCCCCGGTCTGGCAGAACGTGATCGCGGGGTCGTGGTTGATCGCTTCCGTGTGAAGCGACTTGATGAAGCACAGTTCGTCCGCGACGCCGGCCGTGTGCGGCAGCAACTCGCTGAGCCATGCACCGCTCTTGCCGTGCTGCTTAAACTTGTACTTGCTGGGCGCGACGGGGAACGTGTCCTGTGTCGCGGTCATCCCGGTGAGCCGCTGGCCGTTGCGGATCGACTCCGGCAGGTTCTGCGCGAAGTGGTCTTTGAGCTTCGGCTTGTGGTCGAAGAGATCGAGGTGCGACGGCCCACCCGACTGGAACAGGGAGATGATTCGCTTCGCCGTGGCGGTGGGCTTGGACTTTGGTTCGTCGCCGCACGCACTCTCGCCCAGCAGCGTTGCGAGCGCGGCGCTTCCCACAGCGCTTGAGAGAAATGTGCGGCGTGACTGAAGACGCAGAGCTTCGAGAGCAGGGTGCATAGTAACTTCGTCGCCTCAAAGAGTTCGTACTCGCCGCCGTTTGGAGTTCGACCCGAAGGGGCGCCACCGCTATTCCTTCGTCATCACTTCATCGAGGTTCATGATGAGGCTGCATACACTCGCGTAGGCGGCGATCTCGGCTGCATCGAGTTTCGCATCAACCTTCGACGCGCCCACGCGCAGCAACTTCGCAGCGCTCTGGGGGTTCTTCTTATACGTCGCTAATTGCCGCTCGAACGCGGCACCGAGAATCTTTGCCTCCGCTTCCGTCGGCGTGCGGGCGGTCAGATAGCGGAACGCCGTGGCGAGCCGCTTCTCCGATGTGGCCTCTTCCTTCATTACGCGCTGGGCGAGCACGCGAGCCGCTTCGACGAAAGTGACATCGTTCAGCAACGTGAGCGCGTGTAAGGGCGTGTTCGTGCGGGTCTCGCGCACGGAGCACGTTTCGCGCATCGACGTGTCGAACACGCCGAGCGTCGGCGGTGGGACCGCGCGCTTCCAGTAGGTGTAGAGGCTGCGGCGGTAGAGGTTCTCGCCGGTGTCCGGCTTGTAGTCGCCGGCGCCGGAGAGTTCGGTCCACAACCCGGCCGGTTGGTACGGCTTCACGCTCGGCCCGCCCTCTTTCTCGACGAGCAACCCCGACGTGAAGAGCGCCTGATCGCGGATCATCTCGGCGGAGAGTCGCAGGCGCGGGCCGCGCGCGAGCAGGCGGTTGTCCGGGTCGCGTTCGAGCAATGGCTTCGTGATGCGCGACGATTGCCGGTACGTCGCGCTTGTAACGATCAGCTTGTGCAGGCGCTTGACGTCCCAGTCTTTCGCGAACTCGGTGGCGAGCCAGTCGAGCAGTTCCGGGTGCGACGGGAACTCGCCCTGCGTGCCGAAGTCCTCGACGGTGCGAACGAGACCCGCGCCGAAGTGAAGTTGCCACATGCGGTTGACCGCGACGCGGGCCGTCAGCGGGTTCTCGGCGCTCACCAACCACTTCGCGAACTCAAGTCGGTTCTGGGGCGAGCGGGGGGCGTCAGCCCCCTGATGCTTCGCGTTGAGCGACGCGGGCACCGCGGGTGAAACCTTCGCGCCCTTCTTGTCGTACTCGCCGCGAAGAAGCACGAACGCATCTCGCGGTTTCGGCAACTCCTCCATCACCATCACCGTCGGCACCGCGTCCCACAGTTCTGCCCGCTCCGAGCGAAGTCGGCGGAGCGCGACGAACGGCTTGCGAACCTCTGGCGGTGCCGCGACTTCGAGGAAGTACGACCGCAGTTTGTCGCGCTCGCGCGGCGTCCGCTTGTCGGTGGGCCTGTTGAGGATGCCGGAGAGCGAAACCGGGACCGCGAGGATCGCGATTTCTGCTTCGTCGAGGACGCGACCGTAAACGCGGAACTGCTCCATCTGCCCGACGAAGCGGTTCGCCTTCCCGCCGGCCGTGCCGATGCGGAGCGGTTCCTTGTTCTGGAACGTCTGGTTCAGTTCGTCGAGCAGTACCTTCGTTTTCTGCTCCGCGCCATCGACGTACACCTTTACTCCGACCGCGGCGCGAGTGCCGTCGTATGAGACCGTGATGTGTTGCCACTTGTCTGGTGCGATAGCCTTCTCGGTCTCGACGCGCAGCGCGTCGTCGAGCCAGCGCTTGGTGAGTGACACGCGGAGTTTGCCGTCCACGAGTTCGACCGCATAGCCTTCGGCCTGTGGTTCGTCCGGGCCACGTGAAAGGATCGCGCCGGTGGTGCTCTTGGGGTTCACCCACACCGCGAACGTGAACCGGTCGTCGTACCCGAAGTCGCCGACGTTGCCCGGCTCGGCGAACAGTTTTCCGTCGAACACGAGTACCTGTCGCGTGCGCCCTTGCGCGAAGGCGCGCTTCCCGTCGATTACCGGGAGGCGCTCGCTCGGGTCGAACGTCCAGTGGTCGAGGAGCGCGCGGTCCGGGAACCAGTCCGGGACCAACTCGCGCGTCACGGTGCGCTCCCAGTTTGCGAGCGCGTCGGCAACTTTCGGCTCCGCCTCCGCCCACTTCGCTTCGGCGTCTTTCACCTTCGCGTCCAACTCCGCGAGCTTCTTCGTCTGCTCGCGTGTGGGTGCTTTGATGTACGGCGGGGAGTTACCAAACTTCACCGCGCGGCCCTTTTCCGGCACGTTGTTGAAGTACGAATAGAGCTGGTAGAACTCCTTCTGCGATACCGGGTCGAACTTGTGATCGTGGCACCGCGCGCAGCCCACCGTCAGGCCGAGCCACACGGTCGCGGTGGTGTCCACGCGATCGACAACGTACTCGACCGCGTACTCTTCCGGCACGATCCCACCTTCGGAGTTGCCGCGGTGGTTCCGGTTGAACCCGGTCGCGATGCGCTGGTCGAGTGTTGGCTTTGGGAGCATGTCGCCAGCCAGTTGCTCGACGGTGAACTGATCGAACGGCAGGTTGCGGTTGTAGGCTTCGATGACCCAGTCGCGCCAGCGCCACATGTCGCGCTCCGCGTCGGTCTGGTAGCCGTTGGTGTCGGCGTAGCGCGCGGCGTCGAGCCAGCGCCACGCCATCCGCTCGCCGTAGCGCGGCGACGCGAGCAGGCGATCGGCCAGTCGCGAAGCCGCGAGTGGCTCGGTGTCCTTCACGAAGGCATCGACCTCTGCCGGTGCGGGCGGAAGGCCCGTCAGGTCGAAGGTCATACGGCGAATCAACGTGATGCGATCCGCTTCGGGCGACGGGATCAACCTTTCCTTCTCCAATCGCGCGAAGGTGAAAGCGTCGATTGGGTTTGCGATGGGGTGCTTCGTCTTCGGTGGTTCGAGGCGCGTCGGCGGAAGAAGTGCCCAGTGCTTCTCCCACTTCCCGCCCTGCGTGACCCACGCGGATAGTGTCTCGGTTTGCTTCGCGGAAAGCGGGCGCGCGAACTTCGCGGGCGGCATCCGGTCCTTCGCGTCTTCGGCCGTGACGCGGTGAATCAGCTCGCTCCTCTCCGGCTTGCCCGGCACGAATAGCGGTTGCTCGCGCTTCTGTGTCGCGGGGTCGAGATCCAATCGGAGGTCCGCTTTGCGCTTGCCCGCGTCGGGGCCGTGACACTGGAAGCAATGGTCCGCGAGGATCGGCCGCACGTCGCGGTTGAAGTCTACCTTCGCCGGTTCCGGCGGCGCGGTAGTAACGAGCAGCAATAGAAGGAGAGGGTTCATTGCGTTACTTCCCCTTCGCGAACAGGTCCAGCACCGGAACACCCTTGCCGTCTTCGGTCGCATAGAACGGCCGCTTCTCCACGTCGAACGCGGTCTTCGGCGAGATGCCCATCGCGTGGAAGATGGTCGCGTGCAGGTCGCGAATACTGATGGGGTTCTTCGTTGTGATGAGCGGGCGCTCGGCCGCGGTTTCGCCGTAGAGATTGCCCTTCTTGATGCCGCCGCCGAACATCAGCACGGACCCAGAGCCGGTGAAGTGCCGGTGCAACCCATAGTGCTTTAGCTCGCCGAGTTTGTCCGTCTTCGCACGCGACTGATCCTTCGCGGTGCTGCCGGGAATGCCCTCGATCATCATGTCGCGGCTGAACTCGCTCGCCAACACGACGAGCGTGCGGTCGAGCATCCCGCGTTGCTCCAGGTCGAGAACCAGTTGCGCGATCGGACGATCAATCTCCTTCTTCATGCGGGCATAGGTGGTGTGGCCGTTCTCGTGCGTGTCCCAGTGAAGGAACGGCACGTACTCGGTTGTCACTTCGATAAATCGCGCGCCCGATTCCGCGAGCCGTCGCGCGAGCAGGCACCCCAGTCCAAACCGCCCGGTGTTGTACGCCTCGTAGCTTTTCTTCTCTTCCTTCGTGATGTCGAACGCGTCGCGCTCCTTGCTCGTGAGCAACCGGTGCGCGTTCTCGATGGATTTCAACATCGATTCGTGGTGATGGTCCGAAGCCATCTCGCCAACCGGACTCGCCTTCAGCAGTTCCTTGAACCTCGCGTGTCGGCCCGCGAAGCGTTCCGGTGTCATGCCCTTCGGCGGCTTGACAGCGGCGACCGCGTCATCGGGGAACGGCAGGTTGAACGGCCCGAACTCGGTGCCGAAGAAGCCTCCCGTGGTGAACGCTTTCAACTCTTCCGATTCGCCGTGTCCTTCGAGCTTCTGCCCGATGTTGATGAACGGCGGGATTGCGGGGTTGCGCGGCCCCAATACCCGCGCCATCCACGCGCCGATGTGCGGGCACGCGACCGTTTGCGGCGGGATGTACCCTGTGTGCCAGTGGTACTGGTGCCGCGAGTGAAGGATGTTCCCGAGGTCCGCGACGACGTGCGACCGGATCAGCGTGCCGCGATCCATCACCTTCGCGACGTTTTCAAGCCCTTCGGTGAGCTTGATGTTGTCCACAACGGTGTCGATGGCTGGGAACGTGGAGAGGATCTTGTCGACCGGCACGCCGACTTCAAACTTCGTGTAGCGCTTCGGGTCGAAGGTGTCCGGCGCACCCATCCCGCCGGCCATCCACAGCAGGATGACGGTGTCGGCGCTCGCCTTCGGGTGTGCGATTGGGTCTGACGCCCGAAGCCGCGGCGCGCCGTTGGCGATAGTGGCGAGACCGGCCGCGGTCATCGCTTGCAGGTATTCGCGGCGGGTAAGGGAGACTGTCATTGGCAACCTCTTGAATTCTTCAGGGTTAGCCGCGACCCGGAGGGGAGCGCGTAACCTCCGCGCTCCCTTCCGGGTCGCGGCTAACCAGAAACAATCGTCACCTCACCAACTGGAACTCCGGCAACATCACGACCGCCCAGAGCAGATCGGCCAGGCTCTCGGTACTCACCTTGTCCCCAAGCAACCGCTTCGCGGCTTCGCGTTCCGCGCCGACAGGCTTCCTTGAAAGCGCCCGCACGAACACGAACTCCACCAACTCCTCCGGCGTTGCCTTCGGGTTCGCCTTCAGGATGTTTGCGGCGCCACGGTCGAGTGTCGTCGTGAGAATCTGCCCGTTGGCGAGGTCGAGTGCTTGGAGCGTCGACAGTTGCTCCGGGCGCGTCGTCACCACTTGCTCGCGGTTGGGCCGACCCAGTGAGCGCATCAGCGGGTCGCAGTCCACGAGCGTCGTGCGGACGAACTGCCGCTCCTTCGGGACACTCGCGGGGAATGCCGGTAGCGGTCCCTGGAACGCGGCCGATTGCTTCAGAGGCGCGGTATTCGTCAACATCCAGATCGCATCCGTGAACTGTTCGGCGCTGAGGCGCTTCAACTCTGGTCCGCGGAACACGTAGCCGTCACCGGCGATTTCCTTCGCGAGCGGCACTGCCTTCGATTGGTACGCGTGCGATGTGGCGATGTGTTCCATCAACTTCTTCAAGTCGAATTTGTTCTCCGCGAAGTAGACCGCGAGGTAATCGAGCAGGTCTTCGCTCCACGGCCTGTTGCCCATCACATCAACCGGGTGAACGATTCCGCGGCCCATCAACCGGTGCCAGACGCGGTTCGCCATTGTGCGCGTGAACCGGCCGTTGTCGGGGTGCGTGACGAGCGCGGCGAGTTGTTCCAGGCGCTTTGCCTTCGGGGCGGTCGCGTCGATTCCTCCCAGTTCGGGGAACAGGAACTTCACGCTCGCGGTCTTCCCAGTCGGCTTGTCGCAGCGATGCACCGCGAGCGGCTTGTCCGCGATCACCGCCGCCAAGCCGTAAGCGTCGTCGAGCTTCCACGAGTCGATGAAGCTGTCGTGGCACGACGCGCACTTCAGGTTCGCGCCGAAGAACACCTGCCCGATGTTCTGCGAGAACTGAAGCTCGACGATCTGGCTCGCGTTCACCTCGCCGCGCCACTTGATTCCCTTCGCGAACCCTTCCGAGTCCGGCGTGGGACTGATCAACTCGCGCGCGAACTTATCGTAAGGCTTGTTCTCCAACAGTGATTTGTAGAGCCACGCGGTGATCTGCTTGCGGCCCCCGTCGATGTAGCCGGTGCCGCGGTACTCGTTGCGGAGCGCGTCGTTCCAGAACGCGAGCCAGTGGTCCGTGTACGACCGGTCCTCCGCGAGCAATCTCTCCACCAGCTCCGTGCGCTTGGTCGCGTTCTTGCTCAGGACGAACGCTTCCAGTTCCGCCGCAGTCGGCGGCAGTCCGATCAGGTCGAAGTAGACGCGGCGCGCGAATGCCGCGTCGTCGAACTGTTCCGGCGCCGTGACCTTGTTCGCACTGAAGTAGGCGTCGATGATGCGGTCGATGGGGTGCTCACGCCCCGCCTTCGCGGGCGGCAGCGTCACCTTCCGCGGCTTGAGCGGCGCGATGTAGGTCGCGGGCTTGAAGCTGAATCCCGGCTCCCACGGTAAGCCGTCATCGATCCACTTCGCGAGTACCGCGACTTCCTTCGCGTTGAGCGGCTCCGCCTTCGGCGGCGGCATGCGCGATTCGTCTTCCTTCGTCGTGACGCGCTTGTGTATCTCGCTCATCGCCGACTTGCCCGGCACCGCGGCCTTCGACTTCAGCAGTTCCTCGCGCGTGTCGAACGACACGGCGCCCTTGTAGGTGCCGTTCGTGTGGCACTTCGCGCACTTCGCCTTCAGCAGCGGAACGATGTCGTGCGCGAAGTCGGTCTTCTTCACTTCGGGCTGTGCGGCGACTGAACCGACGGTCAGTACGAGCGCGGCGAGTGTGAACAATGATCGCATGGTGTGTGAATGGGGTATTGGTCCGGTTCGACGTCCTCACCTATGGTAGCGTCCGACCGGTGGGGCTGTGGAAGTCGATTCTCCGAAAAACAGCCGCCCGCGAGCGCCGAATGAACCGGCGGACGGGGCGATGCGCGATCGACCAATGGCGGTTTGGTGAAGTCGGTTCCGGCGCGAGGATGCGCCGAAACCGGCCCGTCATAACTTCTTCGGTTTCTTGAGCGAGTCGGGATCGATCTTTCTGAGCGCGGAGAAGATCTCCACCTCGAGATCGTCGTCGCCATCACGTGTTGCCTCCTTGAGTACCTCCAGCAGCACGGGCACGGCGGCTTTTGCGTCTGGCCCGAAGGACTTGAAGATGGAAGCGATCTGCTGCCGGTTGTCGCTGCTTTTCGTCTTCTTGAAGACTTCGATCAGCGTCGGAACCGCGTCCTTCGCGTCCGGTTTCAGCGCAGCGAGGGCATCGAGCAACCCGTAGCGTTGGTGAAAGGAAATGTCCCCTTTTACCAGGTCGAGTACCACGGGCACGGCGGCCCGCGCCTTCGGCCCGCTCGTCTTGCAGATCCGAAGTGCGGTTCGCCACACCACTCCCCCGGTCGCGTCTTTGTCCTTGGGCAGGGGGCCAGCCTTGATAGCGGTGAGCAGAGAGGTCTGCGCGGCGTCGCTATCGGGATCGACCGCGAACAGCGCCTGGATCGCCGCGGCGCGAGTCTCCCCTACCGAATCCTTGAACGCTTCCAGCAGCGACGGGGCGCACGCCTTGGCTTTCGCCCCTTGTGACTGACAGATGCCGATCGCGGCATCGCGCGCCGGGCCGGCGTCCTTTAGGGCAGTGAGGAGGCACGTCTGGGCGCCCTCCGCGCTGGGGTCGATGGCGAAGATCGCTCGCAGCACCATCGCGCGATCGCTCCCAGCCGAGTCGTTGAACGTCTTCAGCAGCGCCGGCAGCGCGGTCTTGGCTCCAGGACCGAACTCCACTAACCCCATGGCGGCGACCCATCGCGTGTCGCCACCTTTGAGTGCCTCGGTCAGCGCGGGAACCGTGAGTTTCGCCTCCCGGATTCGGCCCAACGCCCGCGCCGCTTCGTAGCGAACCGCCTTGTCCTCGCGGAGCAAAGTGAGGAGTTTCGGTGCGGCTTTTTCCGCCGGGGCGCCGATAACCCCCAACCAAGAAACCGCCGAGTTGCGGACCGTGGGCTCCTCGTCGTCGAGCGCGCCGATCAGTGCGGGCACGGCGGCGACGCGGGGAACCATTCCTCCAAGCGCGCGAACCGCGACCCGACGGACTTGCGCGTCCGGGTCTTTCAGCAACCCGGTGAGTGGCACCAGCACGACTTTCTCGTCCGTGCTGACGTACTCCAACAGAGTCACCGCAGTCGTGCGCACGGCCGGTTCCGTGTCCTTCAGTGCTTCTAACAGCACAGGGAGGTCTTTCGTCTTCTGGCCCTCGTTCGACCGCCACCGTTGACCGTACTCGTTCTTGTCGAGCAGCAACTTCGCGGCACCGACGCGGACGGTCTTGTCCTCGTCCTTCAAGCACCCGAGCAGCGCCCCGAACAAGCTGTCCGATTGCTTCTTGTCCAGGATTACCTCGCTGTACGTATCTTTCTTCTTCATCTCCTTGAGCGCCACCGGGAGTGTTTCGATCGCACCGAGAGCCGCTCGGCGAACAGCAGGATCCTTGCTCCCGAGATCCGCGAGCCATTCGTCGAGCTTTTTGCCCTCGAGTGTCGGGTTCTCGACAACGGTGGGTTTGGGCGGCAGCGCCTGAGCGGTCGCACAAACGATCAGCACGAGTCCGGCGGCGAGCAACCCGAACGGGGCGCGGTCCATCTGCGACTCCAGCACGGGGGGTGGGAGGGGATGGGGTGATTCGGGGTGACGGCGGGCGCCCTCGGAGCGTTGCACGGTATAACGCTACCCGAAGCGCGCGAGGCACGCAACGAAGACCCGCGCAAACCCTTTTGCGAAGCCCCGCACCTTGCCACTCGTCCGCGCGCACGTCACAATCAGCGAAACTTGACGGAGCGTGACATGAAGACGAAAGCGGAGATCGTGCTGGACTGGCTGCCGCGTTACACCGGGCGGCCGGTCGATCAGTTCGGGCGGTACATCCTGCTCACCAACTTCGCGCATTACGTCGAACTGTTCGCCGAGAAGTACGGCGTCGAGATCCTCGGCCGCGACCGGCCCATGACCTCCGCGACTGCCGAGAACATCACCATCCTGAACTTCGGGATGGGTAGCGCGATGGCCGCGACCGTCATGGACCTGCTCTCCGCAATCGAACCCAAAGGCGTGCTGTTTCTCGGCAAGTGCGGCGGTCTGAAGAGCACAAAGGTCGGCGACTTCATCTTGCCCATCGCGGCGATTCGCGGAGAAGGAACCAGTCACGATTACCTCGCGCCGGAGGTGCCGGCGCTGCCGTCGTTCCGGTTGCAAGCCGCGGTAGCGGCGGCGAGCGGCAAGCACGATATCGACTACTGGAGCGGTACGGTGTACACGACGAACCGGCGCGTGTGGGAACACGACGACCGGTTCAAGCAGTACCTGCGTGACATCCGCGCCACCGCGATCGACATGGAGACCGCGACGATTTATGTGGTGGGGTTCGTGAACCGGATCCCGAAAGGCGCGCTCCTGCTGGTATCGGACAACCCGATGACACCCGAAGGCGTGAAAACCTTGAAGAGCGACGCCACCGTCACCGAACTGTTCGTTCGCAAGCATCTGGAGGTGGGCATCTCGGCGCTGATGGAGTTGCGCGACTTCGGCACGTCCGTGCGCCACCTCCGGTTCGAGGAGCGACCGGGGTGATTAATGTAGGCCAGGCCGGGCGGCCGCTTCTAACAAGATACACCATGAGCGAACCTGCCAACGACCCGCCTCTGGTCACACGCCCCGAACCGGAGGACGCGCCTCCGCCACCCTCGCCTTCGCTTCCCAAGCCGGGGTTTTTAGAAGCGGTGCTGTGGTGCTTGGTGTTCGTCGCGGTGCAGATGCTCGGCGCGATCCTCGTCATCCTGGTCGTGTTTATCGCCTACGTGCTCGCCGCGCCGGAGCCGGGCAAGTTCGTGGACGAGCAGTTGGCCGGGTTCGGCAACTCGATGGACCGCAGCAAGGCGGAGGGCGAGCGCCCGCCGATGCCGCGCGAGTTCGGGCAGTCGCTCGCGTGGGGGATGTTGGCGGCACAATTCGCTTCGCTCGCGCTGATCCTTCTCGTGCTGCCGCGGCGCATCGGGCCGGACTGGAAGCGACAGATCGGTGTCTGTCGCCCGCACTGGTTTCATGTCGTACTCGTGTTGCTGATCGTGCCGGGGTTCATGATTTCAGCGGAGCTGATCCAACAACTGTTCCGGCAGTTGACTGGAATGGAGCCGCCCGCGGTGAAGAGCCTCAAGGGTGTGTTCGGTCAGTTCCCGTGGCCCCTTACGGCGCTGGCCGTGGCGGTCGGTCCAGGAGTGGTCGAAGAACTGTGGTGCCGCGGGTTCCTGGGGCGCGGGCTGTGCGCCCGCTACGGGATCGTCGCGGGGGTGCTCACCACGTCGGTACTGTTCGCCGCGATGCACATGGACCCGTCGCTGCTGTGCGTCATCATCCTGATGGGCGCTTACCTGCACTTCGTGTACATAGTGACCCGTTCCATCTGGCCTCCGATCCTGCTGCACGCGCTGAACAACGGGCTTGGCTTGTTCATCGACCTGGCGGTGAACGGCGGCGTGATCGTGCTGCCCAACGTCGTTTACATCGCCTCGTTCTCGCTACTCCTGTTCGGGAGCGTCGCGCTGTGGACGAGCCGCGCGACGCTCGAACCGGTCACGCTCAAGGATGAGGCGTGGTGGGAGAGCGACGGGTGGAAGCCGGAGTCGCCGGGGATCTCCGCGCCGCCGACGGAAACCAACGTGCGGATCGGCTACACGGTTGTCAGCCCGGTCGCGCTGATCTCCACGGTCGTGTCTGCCGGCGTGTTGGTGTACCTCGCGTTCCGTTTCGCACGCTGAATGTGCGGCCCACGTCGTTCGCGCCTGGAGAGCAACCGTCGGGTCCGGCTGATCCTCTACGATGGTTAAGTGAGACGTCGCATCCCCTGCGACCCGCAGAAATGGCCTCGACCCCGAGCGCTTTCATCTTCGCCCGCCGCGACGATGGTTTCGGTGACGTGTTCCCGTTTCACGACGGCGCGGGAACGGTCCGCAGATCGACGCTGCGGACATCAGACTGTCCGAACTCGACATTGGCGCGATTGTCGCGGGTGACAAACCAGAACTCCTCGACGACTGAGAGGCGGCACACTCTCGAAACGCTGAAGCACACTGACTGGAACAAGTCGAAGGCGAGCGCGAACGTAAACGTCGGGTCTCGTCGCAAAGCCTCCTCGACCGCGACCCCCAACACCGTATCATCACATCGCGATTTGCGTGAAGCGCCGCCCGACTCTCAGGACCAGTGCCGATGGCAAGCGACGGCTTGACCCCGCCCGCGCCGGTTCGTGCCCACTGGTGGGTGGACGCGCCCTGGTTGCTGTTGCTCGCCGCGTGGACGGCCGCGTGGTGCCTTAGCGCGGCCCCGAGGCTCGGCGTCACCTACGATGAACCGTTTTATCTCGATGCTGGCCTGGACGCGTGGCGCGGGTGGGACCATGATCACGGCAAGAAAGCGAACCCCGACAAGGGCGCGGACGCGGCCGACGTGACCGGGGCGCAAAAGTGGCCTCGCACGCTGCGGCGAGACAACAACACGTTCCGGGTCTTCGATCACCACTCTACCGCGACCAACGGCGTGATGCCGCTGCCAATCGACGCGATCACGCTACCGCTTTACGTCCACGAACGCCGGGCCGACAAGCGATTGGAGAACCAACAGGAGAAGCAGGAACTGCTGCGGCGGGCGCGGGCGGTCACGCTCGGTTGGTTGTGGCTGTTAGTCGTCTCCGGGTGGCGCCTCGGACGGGCCGTTGGCGGGGCGTGGGCCGGGCGCATTGCGGCCGGACTGCTCGCCACCGACCCGAACTTCCTGGGACACGCGTCGGTCGCGACCACGGACATCGCGGTATGCGCCACGCTGATGGCGTTCGCACGCGCTGTTCACGCCGGGCGCGACGGCGGCTGGTGGAAACGTCTCCTCCTGCCGGGGCTGTGGTTCGGGGTCGCGGCGCTGTGCAAGATTTCCGCACTGCTCTACGGTGGTCTTATCCTCGTGTCGTTTGAAGTGTGTTACCGGTTCGCGTCCGGGGCGATGTCGCGACCCGCGGGCGCGAGTTTGACAGCCTGGGGCTGGAAACTCACGGGCGCGGTGTTTCGCTCCGTGGTGAACGCGGCGACGATCATAGTGATCGGGGTCACTATCGCCGTGGTGTACTTCGGGTTCCCCGAAGCGGAGAAGCATCCGTTCGTGGTCGTCGCGAAAACGATCCCGCCTGGCGAGCCTCTGAAGCCCCGGTACGATACGTGGGCCGAGAACTCCGAGGGGACGCCGCACGCAGTATGTGCGTTCGCGTTTCAGTGGTGGTACAACTCTCGCGGTCGTCCGTCGTACCTCAACGGCACCTTCTACCCCGAAAGTTATCGGTACTACTTCCCTGAAATCCTGCTGATGAAGGTGCCGCTGCCGATCTTCGCGCTTGCGCTCATCGCTATTCCGCGAGTGCGCGCTGTGGCGAACCCACTTACGCTCGTCACGTTTCTGTTGCTCGCGACGCTGCTCACCGCGAAGCTCCAGATCGGGGTGCGGCTCGCGCTCCCGGCGGTCGCGATTGGGTACGCCGCGGTCGCGGTCACTCTCGGGCGTGGATACCCTCGCTGCGCGCCGTGGTTCGGGCTGATCGCGATTCTCGCGCTCGTGGGAACGTCGGCGTGGGTGTGGCCTCACGGATTGGGGTATCTGAACCAGGCTCACGGGGGAATGCAAGCGGCAGCCTGGCGCGTGAGCGATTCCAACGTCGATTGGGGCCACGGGTTGCCGGATCTCAAGAAGTGGCACCTCGCAAACGGGGAACCGCCGATTTCCGTGTGGTACTTCGGCACCGATCCCGCAGTCGATAAGCCGCCGTTCCGAAAGTTCGTGCCCGAAGACGCGCGCGCTGCGGATGGCCAGAAAGTGGAAGTGACGAACGCGGCCCAGATGCGGCTGGCGATCGGTCCGCGAGTCCTCGCGGTGGGACACACGGTCGTTTCGTTACACCCGAACGGCTCGCCTGCGAAGAGTGTCGCGCTGGAATACCTGCACACGCGCCGCCCGCTCGCGCGCACCGCGACGTTTACGCTTTACGACTTCCGCGACGAGGCGGATGGTCCGCCGCCGCGGGAAGAAAAATAGCGCCTTCGTGTTGACCGGGTTTCACGGCTTCGCTATCCCGCCGTCAAGCCCATCCGCCACCGGTGATGTCCGAATTAGAGGTCGAATACCGTCCGTGGCGCGCGGAAAGGTTCGGTATGTAATGATGGTGGCGCGAAAAAAGCGCGGAAACCGGGCAGTATCGTTGGTCGTGCAACTTGTTTTTCAAAGTCTCTGCGTTACGATTCGTACTTAAAGCGTTCTCGTTCCGGCGCGTGTCGTCGGTTGGACCGCACCCGACGAGTCGGTCGCCGCGTGGCGCCGGCCCGGGAACCACGGACCCGTGGAGGTCACCTGGCGTATGTTCGAGTCCGACGCCCGACACCCGCTCGTTGAGCATGCGGTCCCTCCGACCGTGAGTGGGTCCGAGGACGAAGATCCCCCGAGTCTTCCGCGGCGACACCCGCTCTGGAGGGATGTCAGTGACGAGCAGTGGGACGACTGGAGGTGGCAGACCCACAACTCCATCCGCTCGATTCGTCAACTGCGCAACCTGCTCCACTTCAGCCCTGACGAACTGGAAGCACTCGGCCGCTTGGAGGGCGAATACAAACTCGCCATCCCGCCGTACTACTTCTCGCTCATCGACCCTGAAGACCCGAACGATCCGATCAGGTTGCAGTCGGTGCCGTCGCCGCTGGAAGCTGAGAACCCATCAGGGTATGAACTCGACGATCCGCTCGAAGAAGACAAAGACTCGCCGGTGCCCGGTCTGACACACCGCTACCCGGATCGCGCGCTTCTTGTTACCACTCCCAACTGCACGATGTACTGCCGGTACTGCACGCGCAAGCGCGCCACACTCACTCGTGGTGGCTGGGAGGGCGTCAGCGCCGACGACGAGCGAATGATCGATTACATTCGCTCGCACCGCGAGATCAAGGACGTGATCGTGTCCGGTGGCGACCCGCTCACGCTTCCCGTCGGCAAGCTCCGTTTCTACCTGGAGAGCCTGAAAGCGATCAACCACGTCGATGTGATCCGCATCGGCACGCGCGTGCCGGTCACGCTGCCGCAGCGGTTGTACGATCCCGAACTGATCGACTTGTTAGGCTCCGCAGAGAAAGTCTACATCCAGACACACTTCAACCACCCGCGAGAAGTGACGCCGGAAGCGGTTCGCGTGTGCAAGTCACTGCTGCGAGCCGGGATGCCGATCAACAACCATTCGGTGTTACTGAAGGGCGTGAACGACGACCTCGGCACCATGCGCTCACTGCTACGCGGGTTGCTCAAGGCAAAGGTGCGACCGTACTACCTGTTCCACTGCGACCCGGTGACCGGGGCCGGGCACTTCCGCACGAGCGTGTGGAAGGGTCTGGAGATCATGGAAGGTCTGCGTGGTCACACGAGCGGCATCGGCATTCCCACTTACGTCGTGGACAGCCCACACGGCGGCGGGAAGATCCCGATGATGCCGAACTACCTCGTCTCGATGTCCGATGACGCGGTGGTGTTGCGGAACTACGAGGGGATGCTGATCCGCTATCAGGCGGAAGACAAACCCGGCTTGAACGGTCAGCCGACGAACACCCGCGGCGTGAGCGGCCTGCTGCAAGGCGACAAGACCGCGCTGATTCCAGAGAACAACGAGCGGATGGCGCGGCGCAAGCCGCGCGTGGTTCGCGAAGGGTGCGGTGGCGAAGGCGCCGACGGCGAACCGGCTGAAGGCAACGCCAGCGGCGCGCTGCGGCCGATCATCCCACTCCCGATGTTGAGCAACAACGGAAACGGGAACGGTCACACCGCCCAGAACGGGTAAACCGTCCGACCCTTTCCCGAATAACCCCGGGCTTGTAGCCTGGGGTTATTCGTTCCATCAGGACGCCCTTTCCGCTGTCGAGGCAATGAGATGTCAGCGACACCTCCACCCGACCCGAAGAAGTCGGGTAATCAGGATTTCTCTGGCGCGCTCATCTGGGCTCTGGTGGCCGCCGGGGTCGCGGCCTTCATGCTCTACCGCGCGTTCGATCCGGCGTTCGCGAATAGTAAAGGCCTTTACCTCATCGGTGGCGCGGTTGGCGCGATCATGGCCGCGGTGTACGGCTACGGCGCGTGGACTCTGATGCAGAAGGCGAAACCGAAATGAAACGTGTCGCTTGAGGCTTTGCGAAAATTCGCGAAGTCTCAAGCGACACGCTAGGAGTGCTCTCCATGCGAATCGGAATCGCGTGTACCCTCAAGCCGGATGGCCAGCTCCCGACCGGGGCGCCGGACGACCTTCACGAAGAGTTCGACTCGCCTGCCGTCGTGAAGGCTCTCAGCGAGGTGTTCCGCGCGCTCGGTCACACGGTCACGGAACTCGGCGATGGCCGCCCGTTCCTCGAAGCCATTTTGAAGAACCCTCCCGATCTGGTGTTCAACTTCGCGGAGGGGGTGGGCGTGAGCCGCTCGCGCGAGGCCCGCGTCCCGGCCGTTTGCGAGATGCTCGGCATTCCCTACTCCGGCTCCGATCCGCTTGCACTCGCAGTGGCGCTCGACAAGGAAATGACGCGACGCGTCGCGGAGTCGCTCGGTGTCACCATCCCCAAAGGCATCACGCTCGCGCCCATCGGGTGCGAGTACGATGGCGACTTCGCGGAGTTCCCGCCGATCCTCGAAGAAGCCGGGCTAACGCTTCCGGTGATCGCAAAGCCTACCTGTGAAGGCTCAAGCAAAGGCATCCGCAACCGGTGCCTGATCAAGACGCTCGAGGAGCTCGGCCCAACCGTCGTGGGCTTGTGGAAGGACTATCAGCAACCGGTGTTGGTCGAAGAGTTCATTAGTGGCGACGAGGTGACGATTGGGCTGTGCGGGAACGACCCGCCGCAGTCGATCGGCATTATGCAGATCATACCGAAGCAATCGTCCGCCGACTTCGTGTATAGCCTGGAAGTGAAGCGCAACTGGCACGACTCGGTGGAGTACGTCGCTCCCGCGAAACTTCCACCCGACGTGACACGTGCCATCGAAGCCGACGCGATGGCCATTTACGTGGGCCTTGGATGTCGCGACTTGGCCCGTCTGGACTTCCGCGTCCGCGACGGTGTGCCGTATTTCTTGGAAGTGAATCCTCTGCCGGGACTGAACCCGGACTCAGGCGACTTGTGCTACCTCGCGTACCGCATGGGACTGACGTATCCGCAACTCATTGGCATGATTCTCGACGCCGCGACGGCGCGGTGTGGGCTGAGGTAACCTTTTCTTGGAGGCCGCGTTGATTTCCACCCGCGACCTGTCCGGGCTGCCCGGTATCGACGCCCTCAAACGCCTCATGCAGAGCATGGCGATGCTCGACGCCATCATGTCGCTGGAGTGGGAGTCCCGCTACTACTCGTTCAACTCGAAGTGGTCGAAGGGCGAGCAGATGGGGTCGATGCGCGACGGCTGCGGCGACGACCTCCACGCGCTGTTCACCGATCGCGGGTGTTTCCTGAAGGGGTTCGCGCACGAAGCCGAGATGACGCCGTACAATCGCAAGCCTAAAAGCGTGTGGCCGGGCGTATTCGATCGCGTGCCGGTCGCGTTTCAGAGCGGGCTGAACCAGCCGGCGTTTGACCCGGCCGACACCACGTTGTGCATCTGGCGTGAGTACAGCGATGTCGCGTGGCAGCGCGGCGAGATCGAGTTCCCGACGGTGTCGGCCCGGTTCGACGGTATGCCCGGCGATCCGGACGGCGCTGTTGGTTTACTTTCGGTCTACGACGGGAAGCCGGAAACGTACCTCGCCTGGGCGAGCGACTACTGGTTGGAGAATGAGGAATCGGGCCGCGCGTTGACGCTCGAACACGTTCGGCACGTCTACGACCATAAGCCACTCACGACGAAACTGGTGCGAGCGATCAACCCCGAAGCAACGCTCAAGTTGCTCGCGGCCGACATCGCCGAGATCGGCTACCCGCGCCGCGGCAAGAAGTGATTTGCGTTCGGCGCGCCGGTTGTGCGGCTCGTGCGGCTTTTCGCCTGGTCCGCACTAGACGGCGCAGTTAGATTCGCAAGAACATCTCCGATGGTCGCACCACCGGGACGATAACCTTCGCATTCCCGGCAACCTCGTGTTGGGACGACGCGCCCGAGCTGCACCATGACCGCGCCTTCCGTACTCGTCCTTTACAACGAGCCTGTTCTTCCGATCGATCACCCGGATGCCGGCTCCGAACACGACGTCCTCGATACCGTCAACGACACATTTAAGGTGCTGAAGGCCGCCGGGTTCGAGACCACCAAACTCGGCATCAACTACGACCCACAACCGCTCCTCGACCGGCTCAAGAAGAACCGCCCGGACGCGGTGTTCAACCTGTTTGAAGGGATCGCCACGCAGACCGGCACCGAGGTTTCCGTCGCGGCGCTGCTCGAATGGCTCAACGTGCCGTTTACGGGGTGCCCGTCGCCTTCTCTCGTGCTTGGGCGCGACAAGATCCGGACCAAGCACATCCTAGCTGCGACCGGCATCCCGACGCCGGATTACGCGATCATCGACGCGCTACCGGTGCCGCGCTGGCGCCGCCCTTGGCCCGCGATCGTGAAGCCCGCGTACCAGGACGCGAGCATCGGCATCGATCAGAACAGCGTAGTCACCTCGCAGAAGCAGCTCGAAGATCGCGTGACGTACATTCTCGCGACCTACGGCCCTCCCGTATTGGTGGAGCGGTTCGTGTCCGGGCGCGAGTTCCACGTGAACATCATCGAAGAGGTGGACGCCGTGCCGAACGCGCCGCCGCTGGTGTTGCCGCTGGCGGAGATCGCGTTCAAGAACAACCGGCCGGGTAAGTGGGCCGTGTACACGTTCGCGGCCAAGTGGGACGAGCACAGTGCCGAGTACGCGACCGCGCCGTTGGTTGCACCGGTCGAGATTCCGGCGGACGACTACGCCAGGCTCGCGGTCATCGCGCAGCGGTCGTTCCGGGCGCTGCAGTGCCGCGACTACGCCCGCATCGACGTGCGCATGGACGCGGCTGGCAAGTTTCATGTTCTGGAAGTGAATCCGAACCCGTACCTGAACAGTCTCGCGCTCGTGAACGGGCTGCTCGCCATCGGCCGGACTCAAGAACAACTCCTGGTGAACCTCTCGCTGGCCGCGATCGCGCGCGGCGGGAAGCACGTGCCGCGCGACGCTGTCGAAATCCCCGTCGGCGTCATCACGGTCTAGTTCAAAGTAGCAGGCACCCCCGTGTGCCGTTGCCTGTGCATCCCGAACCGCGATGCGGTGTTGAGTTGCGAAGCGACGGCACACGGAGTGTGCCTACTGCCTACTCCTCTGGTGGGGAAAACCAGTGGCGGAGGGTCGCGCGCGGGAGTTTAATAGAAACACCAGCCAGAACCCTCTCCACCCGGTATCGCGCGATGTACACACTTCCGTTCCTTCTCGCCACTGCGCTTCCCACGGCGGAACTCGCACCGGCACCACACAGCGCCGAGGTTTCCCCGCAGCAGGTTCGCGCCGCGGTCGAACGCGCACTGCCGTACCTGGAGAAGAGTTCCGCGGGTTGGCGTACCGAACGGAAGTGCGTTACCTGTCATCAAGTCCCGTTCGCCATCTGGGCGCTTACCGATGCGAAGGCTCGCGAGCTTGCGGTCGATGCAGCCAAGCTCGATGACCTCACCGCTTGGGCGTTCAAGTTCTGCACCACCGACGAGAACAAGGGCGAACGCACCGGCGGGTTCCACCTGACCTCTGTGTTCATGACGCTCGCACAGAACAGCGCCGCGCCCCGCGACGACGCGCTCAAGGCGTACCCGTTCTTCGAGACGATGTTCGCAAAGCGGCAGAAGGAAGACGGCTCGTGGCGCGAAGGGCGGCAAATCAAACTCGCCAACGCACCGCGCGAGGCCGATGAGGTCGATACCATGTGGACGCTCCTGGCGCTGAAGTCGCTGGAACGCCTCGGCGACAAACTCCCCGACGCGACGCGGAAGGCGTTCGCGGCCGAGCGCGACAAAGGGTTGGCGTTCCTCAAGACCGCGAAGCCGGGAACGCGGCTCGACTGGCTCGGGCTTCGCGTGCTGATCGCAAAGGAATACGACACGCCGGAACGGGCGCGCGAGTACCTGAAGGAACTCCGCGACCAACAGAACCCCGATGGTGGCTGGGGCTACGTGCGCGGCGGCGCCAGCTATCCGCACACGACCGGCGAGTGCCTGTACGCGTTCGGCGTGATGGGCGTTGGCGCGACTGACTCGGCCGTGCGCCGCGCGTCGAAGTACCTGCTCGCGCTGCAAAAGCCCGACGGGTCGTGGACTTCGCGGAGTCGCGAAACCTTCAACACGAGGCCGGACCTAGTTCGCGACACAAGCGTCCACTGGGGCACCGCGTGGGCCGCACTCGGCCTCATGCAAATGCTGCCGACCGCGGCTCGCGCGGCGGATGACGACGTGGCCGCGCGTCAGGTCGAACTGAAGAAGGGCGACAAGATCATTTTCTTCGGCGACTCGCTGACCGAACTCGCGGGTAAGGAGGCGCCGAAGGAGCACGTCAAAAAGGGGTACGTCCGCATCGCGCGCGAATCACTCCAGGAGAAGCACAAGGACAAGGGCATCGAGGTGGACTGGGTCGCGACCGGCGGGCACACGGTGCCGGACCTGCTCAAGCGCGTCGAGAAGGACGTGATCGCGAAAAAGCCGACCATTGTGGTCATTCAGATCGGCTGCAACGACGCACGCCGCATCCCGAAAGCCACCTTCAAGACCGGGTTGGAGGAGCTGATCGATAAGCTCCAGAAGGAAAAGATTCAGGTCATCTTGTGCTCGCTCACGAGTGTGGGCGAGAAGCACGACGGCACCAACAAGGACGACCCGAAGCTGGACGAGTTCGCGGCAGTCGCGCGAGACATCGCGAAGGCCAAGAACGTGCCGCTGAACGATCTCCGCAAAGCGTTCATCGATTATTGGAAGAAGAACAATCCCGACAACAAGGGTAGCGGTTTCTTGACCTACGACGGCAACCACTTCAACGACACCGGCCACCAGTTCGTCGCGGAGCAGATGCTGAAGAAGTTCAAGTGATCGCGGTCTTTCAAAGTAGGAGGCACATGCCATGTGCCGTCGCTTCTCCTCTGCGTGAAGCGACGGAATACGGCATGTGCCTCCTACTTTGAAAGACCCAACCTGTTGCAAACCGGTGCGCAGCGCGGATGATGGCGTGGAACCTTCCTCTATTCACTCGGAGTTCCACGCTATGTCCGGTCCGTATCCCGACCGCCGCGAACTTCTCGCCACTTCCGCCGCGTTGCTCGGCGGTTCGACCGTCTCGGCTCAGCCCAAACCCGGCGACAAGCCGGTGCCACGCAAGAAGTACGCGTTCAAGAAGTCGATCAACCTCTGGGCGTTCCCGTACCCGGAGAAGATGACACTCGAACAGTGCCTGCGGCTCGCGAAGGACGCGGGCTTCGACGGCATCGAACTCAACTACGACCTCGACAGCGACCTGTCGCCGAAGTCCGGCCCGAAGGAGTTCGCACAAATAAGGCGCACCGCGGAGAAGATCGGCATCGCGATCAGCGGCATGTGTTCGTTCCTGTTCTGGCCGTACCCGCTCACGAGCAACGACGCAGCCAAGCGCGCTCGCGGCTTGGAGTTGGCCGGAAAAATCGCGGAGTGCGCCGCGGAGTTGGGCACTGAGAACGTGCTGGTCGTGCCGGGCGCGGTTCACATCCCGTGGCGCACCGATCACGAACCGGTGCCGAACGACGTGTGCGACAAGCGCGCGAAGGAAGCGATCCGCAAGCTGATCCCGGCGGCCGAGAAACTGAAGGTGTACCTCAACATCGAGAACATCTTCTTCAACGGCTACCTGATGACTCCTGGTGAGATGAACGACTTCGTGGACTCGTTCAAGAGCGACCGCGTACGGGTCCACTTCGACACCGGCAACATCATGATTGACAGGTAGACGTTTTGGGTGTCTAATTGGGTTCCCGAACTCGACGGAACCCGGAACATGGCGCGCATCGCTTACAGTTACAACCGCTACTCATCCCCTCAGCAATCCGACGGCGATTCCATCCGCCGACAGACCGCGCTCGCCCGCGCTTGGTGCGAGCGGAACAAGGCCACACTCGACACGCAAACGACCTACGAAGATCGGGGCACGTCCGGGTTCCGGGGCAAGCACCGCGAATCGGGGATGCTCCGGCGGTTTCTCGATGCGGTCGAACAGGGGCACATCCCGCGCGACTCGGTGTTACTAATCGAGAACATGGACCGCCTTTCCCGCGAGAAGCCGGTTGTCGGGGTGAACGTCCTGACGGGGCTTCTCCTGTCCGGCGTGCGCGTGGTGCAACTCGCCCCCGACGAAATCGAACTCACCGAAGACTCCGACCTGTTCTCCCTCTTCCGCGGCCAGATGAGCCAAGCGCGAGGGCACGACGAGAGCAAGACGAAAGCAACGCGCATGTCCGCGGTGTGGGGAGAACGGCAGCGGCAAGCCCGGGACACCGGCGAGCGCGTGACAACGCGGCTTCCCGGGTGGTTGGAAGTTCGCGGCTCGCACATCGCGAAGATGCCCAACGGCCGCGCGAAGGTCATGGGCGGAAAAGTTCACCTCGTACCGGCGCGTGCAAAGCTAGTCCGCGAAATGTTCAGGCTCGCGACCGCGGGTTACGGGCTGTCGCTTATCGTGCGAGACTTGGCCGACAAAGGGGTGAAGCCGTGGGGCCGCGCGGAAGCGTGGAGCAAGGCATACGTTCATAAGATTCTGACCGGCCGTAGCGTTCTGGGCGAGTATCAGCCGATGAAAGACGACGAGCCGAACGGCGAGCCGATCCCGGGCTATTACCCCGCGGTTGTCGATGCCGACACTTGGGACCGTGCGCAAGTCGCCATCGGCACGCGCAAGGGCAAGCCGGGGCGGATCGGGCAGAAGGCCGTTGCGCTCTTCTCGGGGTTACTGATGAGCGCGGCGACGGGCGAAAAGATGCTCGTTGCGAATCAGTCCCGCGGCACCGGTAAGAACCGTCAGAAGCGCCGCGTAATTGTGCCCGCGGGCAGCATGGAAGGCCGCGGGAAGAGTATCAGTTTCCCTCTCGACGTGTTTGAAGCCGCGGTTCTTTCCCGGTTGCAAGAAATCAACCCCGCGGACGTGTTGGGGAGTGAACCGGAAGGCGAATCGGCCACACTCGCGGCGGACCTCGCCCGCGTCAAGTTGTCGATGGACGCGCTAACTACCGACCTAGAAGAGAACGGGGATTCCCCCGCGGTTCTCAAACGGCTTCGCGAGAAGGAAGCGGCGCACGCGGCCCTCTCGCGCAAACTGGCCGAAGCCCGCGTAACAGAGAAACACCCGAAGGCCGCGGCCCTTTCCGAAGCCCGGACGCTCATTGACGCGGCGAGCGACGAACCGACCCGGTTGCGGCTTCGGCAACTCCTCAGGGACACGATAGAAGCCGTGTGGGTGTTGACCGTGCCGCGTTCGTCGGGCCGTTCGGCCGCGGTGCAAATCCGGTTCGCGGGGGGCGCGACCCGGGATTACCTCATTGACTACCGGCCCGCGCGCCGCGGTCGCAAGGGGGATTGGTCCGTTGCGTCTTTCGGGAGCGCGACGTTGCCGGAACTCGACTTTTCCGACCGCACACAAGCGGCGAAACTTGAGAAGGGGATAACGAAAGCACTCGCCAAGTTGGACGCCGCCCGCAAATGATTTTGTGCATATGCACAGAAGCCCCGAGCTATACGCGCCCCGGAATAAACCCCGGGGCGTTGTCGCTTCCGAATACTGAACGAACCTAACCAAGTGTCTAATTATGGGTATCGCTCAACAAATCTTGACCGCTCAAAAATGCCTCAACTCTGCGATATGTAGATTGCCGATCCTGACCCGTTCGCAACCGCTCATAACCTGTCGGCTCACGTCAAATACATAAACCCTGTCCGCATAACGAATTGAGGCAATCGCAATATGGCCGTTTCGGGCGAGCCTATCCCGTTGTGTACCTGATAGGTAACCTATCATATACCAATGGGTTACGTCAATAATTTGGCAACGCTCATATCAACACCTCACATTTCCGCATATCGTGGTTGTGGCGAATTTAACACCCATCGCCAACGACAACAACGAGGGCGGAAGATGAACCGCGAAGTTCTGCAACCCATCGCGAAGGCTATGCGGGAAAACCCGATGACCGCGAGCATTAACCCCGCGGCATTCCGGCGGTTTGCCGTGAAAGGAACCCCGAAGCCTGACGGCACCGTTGCGAAATTGAAGCTGGTAAAGATCGGGAAGCGGCTGTTCGTGTCGCACGCCGAAATCGACCGCTTTATCAGCGAACTCAACGACGAGAAGGAAGCCCCGCGTGCGTAACGAATCAACGCCGCTTACGTCGCGGGATACGCAACCCGCGGAGTTACTTGGCGCGTTGATTTTGGAACTCACACGAGACGAGGACGCGGCCGTAAGGCAGTGGGCCGCGCGGCTACTCGAAAGCGAACCCGCCACGCTCGATGTGACGAAAGCCCCACCCGTTTTGTTCATATGCACAAATTTGGGGAAGGCGGAATAAGCGGGTTCGGGAGAGTTATTGAACGATTGGGACGGATTCAAATAGCGAAGCGGCAGCGAACCGGGAAGAGGCGTTTGGTTAGCGCCTAACCTCTTCCCAATCCGCTGCCGCTACTGAGGACCAACATGGAAAGTATATCAGGCTTGATATCAGAAATCAATAGCGGGTCTAGAGACGGCTTATACCTATTTGATTTGCTCGAAGACACCGGCCTATATGACGGCGTGCGGCACATTGGGGACGCACCCAACGGTATCGAAATCGAGCTTGGCAAGGGTTCCGCCCTTGAACTCGCAATTCGCAACGGCACCCCTGCGGGCAAAGCGTTCATAGGGGCCGCGGCGCGTGCGGGCTTCGATGTGGTGCTGGTGCCGTTACCGTCTGTAACGGTCGTTCGCCTCTCCCGTCAGAAGGGGAGGGGCTAGTAATGTTCGACCCGAACGCACTGCCGGGGATGCGCGACGAACCGACGCGCGAACACGAACACCGCGGCGCTATCTATGTGATTTCGCAAGCCCACCCAGTTGCGGACGCGCTCCGGTGGATGCGCGAGGACGAAATTGACGCGCTCGCCGCGGACATTGGCGAGATCGGCCTTAAGCACAAAATCCAGCGGCTTCCCGACGGCCGCATTCTCGACGGCCGCAACCGCGAGCTTGCTTGCCGCATCGCGGGTATCGAGCCGGAATACGAACCGGTCAACCCGACCGAGGACGCGATACCGGGCGAAGTTGCTTCGCTCAACTTGCTCCGACGGCACCTAACCACCGACGAACGGCGCGCGTGGGTGAATTTGCTCCGCGAGCGCGGGTACAGCGTGCGAGAGATTGCGGGCTTGATCGGCGTGGGAAAGAGTACGGTCGCACGCGACCTTTCGCCGGGTGATGCAAAATCATCACGCGAAAATCAGACTGACAAAAAGCCAAGTGTCCCAAATGGGACACTTCAGCCGGGAGGCGAACGTGAGCAAGGACGATTTGGAGAGACTGACCCTGCGGGGGGTTCTGGTGAAGGCGCTTTGGGAACTGGCGGTTCTGGAACGCAAGGCGGGGAACCGGTGGCGGGCGAACCGGATGTCGGCGCTTCACACGGTGGTCTGTCTGGCGCTTCAGGGGGACGAGGAAAGGGCCGCGCGGGATCAGAAGCCGAACCCCCCGGACGCGGCCCCGACGAAATCTGTGCATATGCACAAAATCCTCCCGCACTCGAAGAACCGACACCGCACCGGTACGTTGCGCTCGCCAACAAGGTTGTCCAACTGACCGCGGAAGTCACGTCCGAACTGAGGGGCGACGACGACGCGGCAAAGAACCTCTGTTACCTCCTGAGCGACGTTGCGGGCGCGGTGCGCTGGAAGCGGGCCGATCAGAGCGACGACGAGGCCGTTGACGTACCCGGCACCGGTGGCGTTTGGGTGCCGTGCTTCGTGCAACTCAGCGGCTTCCCCTACCTCATCAAGTTGGCCGCGGAAAAGGGACGCGCGAACAAGCGTACCGCCGCGTACCAGTTCGGCATTAAGAGCGGTGGCATCCTGTCCCGGTACGCCCAACGGCGGGCAGATGAGAAGAAGCGCAACAAGGGAGGTGAGAAGAAATGAGCGGTGCCGCAGCGCGCGGACACCGCAAGGCCACACGGACACCGGACGCGGGGTTGCTGACCGCGTGGCGACGGTGCGAGTTGATTCCCGATCCCCCGGGTTTGGAAGGTGTCCGCGGCAACAACAGGGAGAAACTCAGGATGCTCGCCAAACTGATTCACTGCCTCTGCGACGGGCGCGCGGGTACGCGGTTCTTTCTCGGAAGTGTGTCTCTGGGAATGTTGATCGGCAAGCCGCAACAAACGGCGTTCCGCTGGCTTCAACAGTTGGCCGCGCAAGGCGTGATCGAACGTGTGTGGGTAGGCCGACCGTGCCGCAATGACGAGACGGGGAAGCCTTTGGCGGGCGGGCGGTTGGTGGACCGGGCTTCCGAATACCTCTACTTGGGGTTGCCGCGAACGAGCTAAGGCGGGGCAAAACTGTGTACCAGTCTTAGAAAGCGCGACCCAAGAGAAGACGGCCCCGAGAGGAAGAAAGACAAAAGAGAAATTCACCCCAAAGACAAAAGCAACAGAGTGACAACGGGCTGTCACTCGCATCGGGTTAGGGGCGCAGGGGTGACAAGGGGACGCAGACGACACGCGGCGGTTGCGACCCGTGGCGAACGGTGAGCGAACGGGGCCGCAACCGTCACTCTAATGAAGGATTGACCCCCAAGGGGGTTTTTGACTTTTTCCCAAAAGGTGTGCGACCGACCCGCCCGGTAATCACATTTTTCAGCCGTTTTTGGAGAACTTGAAATGCGTGGTCGAAAACCGAAGCCACTGACCGAACTCGAAGAGAAGGGCACGTTCCGAAAAGCGCGTCACGCGCACCTGCGCGGGGCGAACAACGACCTTCCGCCGATCCCGACCGAACCGCCGGATTGCTTGGACGAGTACGGGCGCGCCGAGTGGACGCGGGTTATTGAATCTGTCGCGCCGGGGCACTTGACCGCGGCCGATGCGGGTGTGCTGACGATGTACGCCAGTTCTTACGGCACCTACCTCTTGGCGACGGCGAAGCTTCACGAAGAGGGCTTGTTCTCGAAGCGCAAGGCCGCGAGCGCGGGGGGCGAGAAGGGCACCGAAAAGGACACCCCGTCGCGCTGGTACAGGATCGCGCGAGAGAGTTTGGCCGACGCGATGAGATGCGCAACCCTGTTGGGTATCACGCCGGTTGACCGCAACAGGGTGAAAGGGGTCAAGCCGACGACGACGGACCGCGCGCCGGGCGGCAAGTCGCGTTCTGCCCTCAACGGGCTGAACGGCCCCATTCGCCTGTCGATTCACGGCGTCGAAGGCGACGAGAACGCGGGCGGGTGATTTTGTGCATATGCACAAAACGCGGTCCCTGTCTTCGGCTTGGGTTTTGGGTGGCTTTGGTTTTCTGTCTTTCTTCGCTTCAAGGCTTCTTCGGTCTTCTGTTTTGGTTCGCCCGGTTTCCTTCACTAACGAGGTTACATCATGTTCGGTTCCAAGACTTCTCAGCAACCGCCGCGCATCCCCGAACTCACCGATCACGCGCCCTACGCCGACGTTCTGGCACGGCGCGCGAAACTGTCGGCGGAACTCGCCCAAGTGACCGCGGAGCGGGAAACCGTGGCCGCGGAACTGGCCGCGGAATTCGGGGCGAGTGCGGGCGCGCTGAGCAGCGAAGACGTTGAGGCGCGCATCTTGGCGGGCGGGGACGGCGCGCGGGCCGAGCGTCAGCGGGCCACGGCCGAAAAGCTTCGCGCCCTCTCCACGCGCGAAACCGTGGTCGCGAAAGCCGTGTCGCTTCTCGACGCGGAAGAGGCGAAGGCCAAGAAGGTCGCGCTCAACGAACACGCGCGCCGGGTGTTCAAAGAGGCGTTCGGCCCCGCGGTTCGTGACGCCGGGGAAAAGTTGCTCGTCGCGGCGAAAGCCCTTCGCGAGTTGACGCGGCTTCAGACGCAGATCGACATGGCGGATTTGCTCATCGGCCCCAACTCGGGGATGCACTTACCGGTTCGCCTTCTCGACGCGCAACTCGACCCGGTGCGGTTGCTCGAAGGGCTTGTGTTCTCTGGGGCCGTGTCGGAATCCGAAGCCGCGGAGTTGCGCAAGAAGTACGCGGCGTGAACCGCCGTTGATCCCGGGCGGGCGCGTGACGCGCCCGCCTTTCCCCTTCCCCTTCTCCGCGCCTGTGAGGGTCGAACGTGTTCCCCGAAAGTCGCAAGCAACGCACGGAATACTATCAGGGGTTGGCCGACGCGCTCGGGTTGCCTCTCGACGGGAAACTGTCCGTGACGGCGACGCGCGCACTACCCGGCGCGACCGCATCACCCGCACCGAACCCCGTTCCGAAACCGGCCCCGAGCGTTGCGCGTCCCGAACCCTTACCCGCGCCGAACACCGGCGATTACAAGTGGAGCGTTTGCCTTCACGAATCCGGTCACATCGTGGGTGCGCTCGCGACGGGCGGGCGCGTCGTCCGCGGGGTGGTGACCCGCCGGGACGGGTACGCGGAGAGTTTCGGGACGGGGAGCGTTCACGACCGCGCGACGGTGATCTACTGCGGCCCGCTGGCGCAACTGCTGTTCGGCGACGGCGATTGCCCGTTCGCGAACGGGGACGCGGCCGGGGATATGGAAAACCTCTTCGCACTGAACTTGCGCGCGGCGGCGCGGGCCGACGCACGCGCCGAAGCCGAACGGCTCGTGAGCCTTCACCGAACCGCAATCGGGCGGATCGCGAACGTCCTCGCGGCCCGCGGGTTCATCGACGGCCCCGAAGCCGAAGCCGTGTACCGCGCGAGCCTGTGAACCCGACCGCGACGAACCCCGTTGAAGGAACCGCACCGGTGAACACGTCTCACGTTCTGGCCGACATCGGCAATACGCCGTGGGCGATCACCCCGGTCGCGCTGTTCGGCATTCTGTCCGCGTACCGGGACCGCGGCCCCGTCTCGTTCCGCGGTTCCCCGCGCGCGAGCGATGCCGACCGCGGCTATGTCCTCGTTGGGAACGTGGCGATAATCCGCGTCGGCGGTTCGATCATGCCGCGTGCGAGTGTGTTCGATGAGTTGTTCGGGTTCACCTCGCACGAAGCAATCGGCCGCGCGACGGATGCGGCCGTTGCGGACAGGCAAGTTGCGAGCATCGTTTACGACATCGACTCACCGGGCGGAACCGTTTACGGGATGCCCGAAGCCGCGGACAAGGTTGCTGCCGTGGGCAAGGTGAAGCCGACAATCGCGGTCGCGAATCACGTCGCGGCAAGCGCTGCGTACTGGTACGCGAGCCAGTGCGGGGAAGTCGTCGTCACTCCCGCGGGCGCGGTCGGATGCATCGGTGTGTTGATGCGCAACGTGGACGAAACGAAGGCACTCGAACGGGAAGGCGTCAAGGATCAACTCATTCCAAACGACGCAAGCCCGTTCAAGGCGGAAGGGTGGCCGCAAACCCCGGTGACGGCCGAAGGTATCGCATACCTCAAGAGCCAGTGCAACGCCTACGGTGCGATGTTCACGGACGCCGTTGCGAAGGGCCGCGGCATCCGCTCGGCAACGGTCGAACGGGATTTCGGACAGGGGCGAATGCTCTTGGCGAACGCCGCACTTACGGCCCGTATGGTGGACCGAATCGCGACACTCGAAGACGTGATTCGAGACGCGAACCGGAAGTCCGCCCGTTGAAGCGCTCCCCGATTTTGTGCATATGCACAAAACCGCCGCGCCCGACCGTCTGTGAAATGCCGTGTTGCCGCTCTCCGTGAGAGGGATACATTCTCCCGCGTCCGCTCACTCACACCGGAGCGCCCATGCCCACCGTCGCCTGTCCCGCATGTGGGAAGTCCGTCACGCTGCCCGACCCGCCGACCGCCGCGGCGTACTCGTGCCCCCACTGCCGTAACCCGGTCCCGTCGCCCGCTCCGCCGGGGGCAGCGCGGCGGACGCCCGCCTCTAAGCCGGAGGCCTTCGATTTCGACGGCGAAAGCGACGGGGACGAGCCGGACGAACCCGCCTCGCGCCCGCGTCAAGGGTCTCGCCGCCCCCCTACCAACCCGCTTGGCGACTTCCTGACATTCCGCTGGATGATCACTCCGCTGGTCATCCAAATCGTCTTCTGGCTGGGCGTGATCGGGTGCATAGGGTTCGGCGGGCGAACGGTCGTGGAGAGTTTCGACGCGGGCGGGGCGGGGCAGAAGAAGCCATCGGTTCCACTGCTCGCAATGGGCCTCGTGATCGCGACAGTTGGCCCGCTTATGGTTCGCATCTACTGCGAGTTGCTCATCATCTTCTTCAAAATTCACGACGAGTTGAAAGAAGCGAACGACCGCACTCGGTACCGCCGCTGACAGGTTCGGGAAGCGTCCCATCGTCAAGTGGCAACAGGTTCGCCGCGTCGCATGCCATCAACCGCCGGCACCCGTCAACGACGTGTCGTTGAACTCGGTTCCATTTTTGTGCATATGCACAAATCACTTCCCTCATCTGTGTAGTACAGATTAGCGGTTGACGGCGGGGAGTTCGGGTCTTCTCTGGGAGCGGCTTTTCTGTCCTCTCTTCTTTGTCTCACGGGTTCTTACTTCGATGCCCTTTCCCGTTGCGCAGGCGTCCATAGGAGGGCCAAACGGCACTCCAAACCGGGTTAGGTCTGTTTACGGCTCGCGATGCGTTCCGAGTGCGTTTTTGAGCAAATGGATTGTGCTACCGAAACGTAAATACCATGATGTATCAGTTCCCCGAACACTGGATCACGCAACTCGGCGCGCGGACCAAGAACGTCCACTTGAAGGAGTTCACGAAGAAGGGAACCGACGTGTCGCTCGAAGCATTCCGCCCGCTACTCGACGGCACCACGAACTGGCCCGCGGTACTCGAAGCGTTCGACACAACCGGCTACAAGGGCTATCTCACGTTCGAGTACTTCCACCCGTACGCGCACTTCCCCGAAGCACTCATCTACCAGACGGCCGACTCACTAGACCGCATGCTCGGCATCAAGGGGTAGCGCAAGCAACCGTAACCGCCACGGCCGCCGAGCGTGTCAGTTTGGTACGATAACCGTCATGTGGTGATTATCACCGAGAAGAGGTTCTTCCGCCGAGTTGGTGACTGACGTTTGGTAGAACGATGGAGGATTCGCCCGGTTCGTGCGGGACGCCTCCTCATGTTGCCGTCCGATCTGCTCTCCCAACTCATCGCGGCTCCGCTATCGCC
>CAMDQN010000025.1 GCA_945905925.1 Singulisphaera sp. GP187 | reverse complement strand
TGTTCGCTGCGACTTCAGGACGAGCGTCTTTGGTCCGTGACATCCCCGTTCCCCCACAACGAGTTGCGAAACTAAAACTGTCGTTATTTCCTCGCGCGGCCACCCACCATGATAACCCAACCCGCAAACCGTGTCGTGGACCCGAGCGGACCTTGAAACCGCGTTGTCTGTCGCGGTGCGTCGCGGGATTGGGTATACTGGCCCACTGCTTTCCTCCGCCCCCATACTGCTAACCCACCATGTTCACACTTCACACCGGTTCCGGCTCCCGCGACTGCGCCGGGATTTCGCGCCGCAATTTCCTGCGTGCCGGCTCCCTCGCGCTCGGCGGGTTGACGCTCCCGTGGTTGCTCGAAACGCGCGCACAAGCTGCCGCGATCGAACCGACATGGGTGAAGGATCGCGCCGTCGTGATGGTGTTCCTCGGTGGCGGGGCGAGCCACATCGAGACGTTCAACCCAAACATGGACGGCCCAGAACAGTCGCGATCCGTCACCGGCGAAGTGAAGACCACGCTCCCCGGCGTCACGTTCGGCGGCACGTTCCCTGAGCTGGCGAAACACGCCAAAGATGCGGTGATCGTCAGGTCGTTCAAGCACCCGATCGGCGGGCACGAACAGGCCATCAGTCACGTCCTCACCGGCGGGAGCGACGAATCGGGCGCGGCGAAAGACGGGCACAGCATCGGGTCGCTGTTCGCGCGCGTTCGCGGGGCGAACCACCCGAAGACCGGACTTCCGACTTACGCGCTGCTCACCGACCCCCACGCGGACCCGCAGTACAACCAGGAAATGCGCCGCGTCACGGTCGGGTCGCGGTCCGGGCCGCTCGGTAGCATTTATGAGCCGTTCGTGCCGAATGGGAAGGGGCCGGCGCTCCGCAACATGGAACTTAGTGTCCCCGCTGCACGCTTCGCGGAGCGCGTGGAGCTGCTTCGCGGACTCAACGACGCGAAGAAACACCTCGACACAACCAACGGGTTGAACCCGTTCGAGCGGCAGGCGATGGACCTGCTCACGCGCGGTGCGGGCGACGCGTTCGACATTTCCAAAGAGTCGAAGAGCGCTCAGGACAAATACGACACGTCGTCGTTCAAGACCGGGAAGAAGAAATTCGAGCCGTGCATCATCGGCAAGCAGTTCCTGATGGCGCGGCGGTTGATCGAAGCGGGCGTTGGGTTCGTGACGGTGCAGAGTGCCGGGTGGGACATGCACGCGGACGGCAACAACCCCGGCGTGAAGGAAGGTATGGAGATGCTCGGCACGCCGCTAGACAAGGCGCTCGGGGCGTTCCTCACGGACTTAAGCGAACGCGGCTTATTGGAGAAAACGCTGGTGGTGGTGACGGGTGACTTCGGGCGCACGCCGAAGATCAACAAGAACGGCGGTCGCGACCACTGGCCGAACCTCTGCACGCTGGCGCTGTTCGGTGGTTCGTTGAAAACAGGTCAGGTGGTGGGCCGTTCGGCGCGAACCAACGACGTGCCCGCGAGCGACCCGGTGACGACCGCGCATCTGACGGCGACGGTGATGCACCACTTGTTCGACGTGGGCGCGATCCGCATCACGCGCGACATCCCCGCAACCATCGCGAACCTCGTCGCGGGTAGCGACCCGATCCCCGGCGTGTTTTGAAACGGGGTGCAAGATGACGGAAACAGAGTGGGAAGCGTGCGACGACCGGGAATCGCTCTGGGAGCACCTCGGTCCTCGGGCTACCACTCGCACGCTGCGCCTCTTTGCTTGCGATTGCTGTCGAACGATCTCGCACCTCTTCAGCGACACGCGTTTGCTCGAGGCGCCGTGTGTCGCAATCCTATGTTTGCCTGCGTTACCGCCCCGTGTTCTGCACCAAGAACCGCGTTCCGACCATCACTCCGGAGATCGAATCGCAGTTGTGGGAATATCTCGCGGGCACCGTTCGCGGTTTGGGCGGCACGCCCATTCAGATCGGCGTAATTGAAGATCACGTTCACCTGCTGATAACGCTCCGACAACAACCGTCGCTCTCCGACACGCTACGCGACATCAAGACGGCTTCGTCGGGCTGGGTTCACGACACGTTCCCCGGCCTGAGCGACTTCCGGTGGCAAGGCCAGTACGGCGCGTTCACGATCAGCCACTCCAACATCGACGCGGTCGGGGCGCACATCGCGAACCAGAAGGAACATCACAACAAACGCGACTACAAGGAAAAGTTCCGCGTAATGTTGGAGAAGCACGGAGTGGCGTTCAAGGAAGAGTATCTCGATTGAACGGCTATAGCCCGCGGAGCGGGCGGCAGATGTTAGCCCATAGTGCGGCGAGTCTTCGAGCAAACCTTGGGCGGCTCACGCGGCCCACCGCGAAGGCAACAAGAGGCGTACCATGACACACTCGCGACGCGACTTCCTCTTCTCTCTCGGCTGTGGGTTGGGCGGGCTTGCGCTCACCCAACTGCTCGCGGAAGCGGGCGAACTGCCCGGTGTCGCGAAGCCGAAGGCTGAGTTCAACGGCGGACTGCACCACGTCGCGAAGGTCAAACGCGTCGTGCAGCTCTTCATGAACGGCGGCGTCAGCCAGATGGACACGTTCGACTACAAACCGGCACTGGAGAAAGGACACGGCAAACCGTTCGACCCCGGCACCCCCGAGAAGCCCGAAGGCGTGACCAGCACGCCCGGCAACCTCATGAAGTCGCCGTTCAAGTTTGCACAGCACGGGCAGTGCGGGCGGTGGGTCAGTTCGGTGTTCCCACACCTCGCCACGCAAGTCGATCGCATGGCGTTCCTCATGGCGGTCGCGTCGAAGACAAACGTCCACGGCCCGGCCAGTTACATGATGAACACCGGGTTCATCCTTCCCGGCTTCCCGTGCATGGGTGCGTGGTTCTCGTATGGTTTGGGTCGGTTAACGAATAACCTGCCAACGTTCGTCGTGCTGCCGGACGCACGCGGGCTGCCATACAATCAGAAGGGGAATTTCGGTTCGGGGTTCCTGCCAGTCGCGCACGCGGGCACCATCCTCAACGCGAACGGCAACCCGCCGATTCCTGATCTCGCGTCTTCGAGCAAAGAGAAATTCGTTACGCCGGACGCTGACAAGGACGCGATTGAGTTGTTGGGGAAAGTGAATCGGAATCACGCGGACACGCGGCCCAACGATTCGCGGCTGGAATCGCGCATCGAGAGTTACGAGTTGGCCGCGAAGATGCAGAAGCACGCGCCCGAAGCGCTCGACCTCTCGCGCGAAGCAGCAAAGACCCGCGCCAAGTACGGCTTGGATGAACCCGCGACCGCGGACTTCGGCCGGCGGTGTTTGCTCGCGCGAAGGTTACTCGAACGGGGGACGCGGTTCGTTCAAGTGTGGAGCGGGGCCGGTGGGCCGGCGAACAACTGGGACAACCACGGCGACATCATCAAGGAACTGCCTCCTATCGCGCACTCGGTCGATCAACCGGCCGCGGCGCTGCTTCAAGATTTGCACGATCGCGGAATGCTCTCCGACACACTCGTCGTGTTCAGCACGGAGTTCGGTCGGCAGCCGTTCACGCAGGGCGCAACTGGTCGCGATCACAATCAGGGAACGTCGGTCGCGTGGATGGCGGGCGCAGGCGTGAAGGGCGGAGTGAGTTACGGCGAGAGCGATCCGTGGAGTTGGCGCACGGAGACGAACCGGACCTACTGCTACGATCTTCACGCGACGATTCTGCACCTGATGGGCATCGACCACACGCTGCTGTCCGTGCGGCACGACGGCACCGACCGCCGTTTAACCGATGTGCACGGGCACGTGATCGAGAAGATTCTTTCGTAGGGTGGGCATCGCCCACCACGCTTCGCAATTCGTTCTTCGAGGTGCAAAACTCATGGTGGGCGGTGCCACCCCTACGAAAACGAACGTCACTTCTTGGCCACTTGCTCGTCCACCACGAACTCGTAACTACCACCGCGGATCGTGACGCGGAAGATCGTCTCCTCGATGTCCTCCGTGCGGCGGTTACGGAAACCCGTTTCGAGGCGCGCGAGTTTCTCTTCGATGTCCTTCGGGAAGAACGCGAAGAACGTCTTGGGTGTGAAGTCCAGCCCCAACGCCCCGGCCACGCCCTGCACCGCGTCGCGGCGCGAGTCGCTAAACTGGATCTTGTTCGCCAACCCGCGCAGGTCGGTGTCGCTCGCGACCTTCTGCGCGCCTGGGTTGCTGATCTTCTTAATCAGGATGCTGTCCTTGCCGGTGGGCATGGGAAACAGCAGTTCGGCGTCCATCGCCTCCAACTGGGCGAGGTAGTCGCGGCCGTTGGACACCTTGAACCGCAGTACCCACCGCAGCCCGCGGCGCTGAGTCGAGTCCGCGCCGGTGCCGCCTGGGCCCGCCCCCACGCTACCGTCGGAACCCTTACCGGGTTGGTTCCCCTCGCCTTTCTGCCCGCCCACGCCGAGTAACTTCTTGCGCAGGTCTTCGTTGAGCTGACTGTACGCGGCGGCGTTCGGGGCCGCGATCGGAATCTTCCCGTTCGGGTCTTCCAGCACGATCGTCCGGACGTTCTCTTTCGCCTGATCGATGGCCGCTGTGGTGGGAAGCACGCTCTTGGCCGCGGTCAGTGGGGACACGTCGCGGATGAGGTCCGGGTCCGGGGCGCCGCCTGACCCGGCTGAACCGTCGCCGTCGTCGTCCAGCCCGCCCACCGCGACGAGTTGCACCTTCGGACCGGGGTTGTTGTCGCCGGCCATCAGTTGCAGGATGCCGTATACCAGCACCACGCCAACGATCACATGAACCAACACGGTGGCGACGGCCGCAAGCGGAAACTCCAGCCGCTGGTTGTATCGCTCCCAGAACTCTTCTTCGGGCAGCCCCTCGACGACGAACGGCTTCTTGGCCGCTGTGGGGGCGTTCTTTGGGTTTGGAGCGGGCGGCGCTGTTGACATGACGAACCCTCAAGAGGGAACGAACTCTCACTGCTCTAACATACCCGCGCCGCGGGCGTTTGTGAATTTGCAACACTACGAGCCAAAAAGAGAAGAGAAAGGCAGTGTTAACCACAGAGTCACAGAGAACACAAAAGCAGACACAGAGAGAATGCAGTGTTTTGAACTCAGTCTTCTGCCTTTCTCGGTATTCGACTTCCTCTGTGTTCTCTGTGACTCTGTGGTTAACACTGCCTTTCTCTTTTGTTTCCCTCGGCCTTTTACTTCTTCACTTCGTACTCGGCGTCGATAACGTCGTCGGGACCGTCCTTCTTCCCCTCCGGCCCCGCAGCCGGACCGGTCGCACCCGGCGCGCTGGCCTTCGCGTACATGTGCTGCGACATCGCCTGCGACGACTGCTGCAACTCCGCGGTCGCGGCCTTCACCGCGGCCAAGTCGTTGCGCCCGATCGCTTCCTTCACCTTGCCAATCGCCGCGACGATCGGAGCCTTGTCCGTGTCCGTGAGTTTGTCGCCGGCCTCCGCGAACATCTTCTCGATCTGGTGTATGAGCCCTTCTCCTGCATTTTTCGCGTCCGCGAACTCGCGTTTCTTCTTGTCCTCGTCGGCGTGCAACTCCGCGTCACGCTTCATCTTCTCGACTTCGTCTTTGTTCATCCCGGACGAGCCTTCGATCCGAATCTGCTGCTCCTTCCCACTGCCGAGGTCTTTCGCGGACACCGACAGCACGCCGTTGGCGTCGATTTCGAATGTCACCTCGATCTGCGGCACCTGGCGCGGCGCCGGCGGGATGCCATCCAAGTGGAACTTCCCGATCGGCCGGTTGTCCTGGGCCATCTGGCGCTCGCCCTGGAAAACCTGAATCTCGACCGACGGTTGGTTGTCCGCGGCGGTGGTGAACTTGTCGCTTTTCTTCGTTGGAATCGACTTGTTCCGCTCAATCATCACCGTCATCACACCGCCGAGCGTTTCCAGGCCCAGCGAAAGCGGAGTCACGTCCTGAAGGAGAATGTCGGCCGCCGCGCCCAACAGGAGTTGCGCCCCCTGGATCGCCGCGCCGATCGCGACGACTTCGTCGGGGTTCACGCCCCGGTGCCCTTCCTTGCCGAAGATGTCCTTCACCAGCGCCTGCACGCGCGGCATTCGCGTCATACCGCCGACCATCACGACTTCGTCGATCTGGTTGGGCGAGAACTTCGCGTCCTTGAGCGCTGCGAGCACCGGCTTCTTGCACCGCTCGATCAGGTGATCCACCATCCGCTCGAACTGCCCGCGACTGATGGTCATAACCAAGTGCAGCGGGTTGCGGTCCGCGTCCGCGGTGATGAACGGCAGGTTGATGTCCACGTTCACCTGCTGACTCAAATCCTTCTTCGCCTGCTCCGCGGCCACCTTGAGCCTCTGCATCGCCATCGCGTCTTTGCGCAGGTCGATCCCGTTCTGCTTCTTGAACTCGTCGGCGATGTGGTCCATCAGCACTTGGTCGAAGTCATCGCCACCGAGGTGCGTATCGCCGTTGGTGCTCTTCACCTGGAACACGCCATCTTCGCCGACATCCAGAATCGAGATGTCGAAGGTGCCGCCGCCCAGGTCGAACACCGCGATCTTCTCATCCTTCTTCTTGTCGAGCGCGTACGCGAGCGCGCCTGCGGTCGGCTCGTTGATGATTCGCATCCGCTGTTTGACGACGTTGCCGTCCTTCCCGCGAATCTCGTATTCCGTGTCGAATCCGGCGATAGCCGCGGCGTCGATGGTCGCTTGCCGCTGCGCGTCGTTGAAGTAGGCGGGCACCGTGATGACCGCCTTGCGCACCGTGTGGCCGAGGTACGCTTCCGCAGCTTCCTTGAGCTTGCGGAGGATCATCGCGGAGATTTCCGGCGGCGAAAACTGTTTGTTGTCGATGTCCACCTTCACGAGATCGTTCGGCCCGCCGACGAGCTTGTACGGAACGAGTTTCTCCTCGCTCTCGACTTCGTTGTGCCGCCGGCCCATGAACCGCTTGATCGAATAGATTGTGCGCTTGGCGTTCGTGACGGCCTGGCGCTTCGCCTGATCGCCCACCAAGCGGTCGCCTTTGTCCGTGAACGCGACGACGCTCGGCGTGGTGGGGTTGCCATCCTGGTTCGGGATGACCTTGACCACAGTGCCGTCCATGACCGCGACGACGGAATTTGTTGTGCCCAGGTCGATGCCGATGATCTTCTCTTCAGCCATTCGTTATCTCCCAGTAAGGGTGTTGATATTATTGTAGTAGGGCGTTGGTCAGTCTCTGAGTGTTCGTCGCTCGCCGATTAGCGTTCGCCCCTCCGGGGCGACGCTAAACCACGAGTCGTATTCAACGCACCTCATTTTGGATGAGAGAACTTCTCCCACGATTCCGCTATTTTCGCCTTCGATCTGCAACCACCATGCCGACAGCATCAGCAAACCGTGAGTCGTCACGCAACCTTCGGTAAAATCGCGACTTGCAACGGAATTGTTGCACGCGATTAATCCACGTCATTTCTGCCGCATGCCAATTCAGCAGTCTCGCCACAACATCCTGTCAGTGACGGGATTGCGACGCCCTGTGATCTCGCCAACGGCGGCGGACGAACCGCACAACCCGCACGATAACTACCCCCGGATCGCACCGCGTTCGTTGACTCAACCTTACCACCCCGGTAGATTCACCCCAATTCAAATGACCTACCACACGCGGGACCGGACATGGCACGCAGCAAGAGCGAACCCAGTTCCAACTCCGCGCCCGACAAAGGGGCCGCGCACCTCACCGCGTTGCGCGGCCAAATCGACAAACTCGATTTACACATTCTCGAACTGCTGAATAAGCGGTCCACGGTCGCGTCGCAAATCGGCAAGGTCAAGGCCGACGCGGGCGGAGACGTATTCTCCGCGGCGCGCGAGGAAGAAGTTCTTGCAAACGTCCTCGAGGCGCACAAAGGCCCGCTCGCGACCGTCACCGTGAAGGCCATCTTCCGCGAACTCATCAGCGGCTCGCGTGCAATCCAGAAGCAGCAAAAGATCGCGTACCTCGGGCCGGAATACAGTTACAGCCACCTCGCCGCGATTCAGCGGTTCGGCGAAGCATCGGTCTACAACCGCACCGCGAGCATCGCGGCCGTGTTCGAGGAGGTGGTTCGCAAACACGCGGATTTCGGCGTCGTGCCACTGGAGAACTCGACCGACGGGCGCATTGTAGACACGTTGGAGATGTTCATTCGGTTCCCTGAACAAGTCAAGATTTGCTCCGAGATTAGGCTCCGCGTGCGGCACCACTTGCTCGCGAACTGCTCGCAGTCGGAAGTTCGCCGCGTGTACTCGAAGGCACAGGCGCTCAGTCAGTGTCGCAACTGGCTCTCGAAGAACCTGCCGCAAGCGTCGCTGCACGAGGTCGCGAGTACCGCGGACGCGGCCACCCTCGTGCAAACCACGCCCAACGTCGCGGCGGTGGCCAGCCGCGAAGCGTCGGTGCGTTACAACCTCGGCGTGCTCGCGGAGAACATCGCGGACTCGCGGTTCAACGAGACGCGGTTCGCGGTGATCGGCGCAACCGACTCCGCGAAGACCGGCAGCGACAAAACGGCGCTGATGTTTCAAATTAGCCACACCCCGGGTTCGCTGGCGGACGTGCTGACCGCGTTCAAGGTGAACAAGATCAACCTGACGTGGATCGAATCCTTCCCGTTCCGCGAGGTGAAAGGCGAGTACGTGTTCTTCGTGGACTTCGATGGCCACCGCGACGAGGCGAAGATCAAGAAGGTACTCGTCGCGCTCGAAGACATCTGCGAATCGGTCACGGTGCTGGGTTCGTTCCCGATGGCACGTGCGGAAGACGAGTAGGCTGAGGGGTTAGGGGAGAGCGGAGAGGGGAGAGGGGAGAGAAACACAATCTCTCCCCTCCCCCATCTCTGCGGCGCGTTGTAAGATCATAGTATCGCCCTCGCTGGCTCCCCCTCTCCCCAAACCCCTAACCCCTATCCCCTAATAATGATCCTCGTTATCCGGCCCGACGCGACCCTCGAACAGATCGACCACGTAATCGAGCGGGTCCGCGAGATGGGCTTTACGCCGCACGTGAGCCGTGGCGAGAGCCGCACTATCGTCGGCGTGATCGGCGACGAAACGAAACCCGGTGCGGAGAACTTTTCCGCCATCTCGGGTGTGGAACAAGTGCTCCGCATCATGAAGCCATTCAAACTCGCAAGCCGCGAGTTCCACAAACAAGACAGTTCAGTCTACGTCGGCAAGGTGAAGATCGGCGGCGGCAGCCTCGCGATGATCGCGGGGCCGTGCGCAATCGAGGGGTACGAGGTTCTCGACGCCATCGCGAAATACGTGAAAGCTGGCGGCGCGAACATCCTTCGCGGTGGCGCGTTCAAACCTCGAACAAGCCCCTACGCGTTCCAGGGCATGGGCGAAGACGGCCTGAAGATTCTGAAAGACGTGGGCCAGAAGTATGATATGCCGGTTGTCACCGAGGTGATGGACCCGCGGCAGGTCGAACTGGTGTGCCGGTACACCGACATGCTTCAGATCGGTGCCCGCAACATGCAGAACTTCGACCTGCTGAAAGAGTGCGGCAAGGCGATGAAACCGGTGTTGTTGAAACGCGGCATGAGTGCCACCGTCAAGGACTTGCTGATGTCGGCAGAATACGTTCTGTCCGAGGGGAACAAGGACGTGGTGCTGTGCGAGCGAGGCGTGCGGAGTTTCGAGGACAGCACGCGAAACATGCTCGACATGAGCGCCGTCCCGAACGTGAAGGGCCAAAGTCACCTGCCGATCATCGTGGACCCGTCGCACGCAACCGGGCGCCCGGACCTGATCCCAAGCATGTGCCGTGCGAGTGTCGCGGCTGGCGCCGACGGCGTTCACGTCGAAGTTCACACTTGCCCCGAAAAGGCACTCTCCGACGGTCCGCAGGCGCTGTTGCCGCACCAGTTCCTCGACCTGATGGGCGACTTGCGCCGCCTCGCATCCGCGCTGGGCAGCGAGTTCTGGGCGCCGCCGGAGAAGTAGGAAGACCCGCCCCCAACCCCTCCCTGCAGGGAGGGGAGCCAGACCAACAAGCCCTCTTTCTCCCCTCCCTGCAGGGAGGGGTTGGGGGTGGGTTTCTTCAGGGATCACTCAATGCCGATTCGCAAGAAGTTCGTTGCCGGCAACTGGAAGATGAACACCACACTTGCCGAAGCAAAGGCGCTCGGCGCGGCGGTGGCGAAAGGCGTCGGCACCGACAGCAAGGTAACGGTCGCGGTGTGCCCGCCGTACCCGTGGCTCTCCGCCGTCGGCGATACCATCAAGGGGTCTTCGGTTGTACTCGGCGCGCAGAATGTTCACTTCGAGAAGAAGGGCGCGTTTACGGGCGAAGTTAGTCCCGCGATGCTCCTCGAAGCCGGTTGCACATACGCGATCATCGGCCACAGCGAGCGCCGACACATTCTGGGCGAGCGCGAGTCGGTCATCAATCACAAGGTTCACACCGCCCTCGAAGAGGGGTTGCACGTGATCCTGTGCATGGGCGAAACGCTCTCGGAGCGCGAACGGAACCTGCAGGAACGCGTGTTTCAGCGACAGGTGTTCGCCGCGTGCGCCGGACTAACCGACGAGCAGTTCCACCGCATCGTGATCGCCTACGAACCGGTTTGGGCGATCGGCACGGGTAAGGTCGCGACGCCGGAACAGGCGCAAGACGCGCACAAGTTCGTGCGATCGAAACTCAAGCAACTTTACGGCGATAAAATCGCCGAGGCGACTCCAATCATCTACGGTGGCTCCGTCACTCCCGAAAACACCGCTGGGTTGATGAGCCAACCGGACGTGGACGGTGCCCTCGTTGGCGGGGCAAGCCTCAAGGCCGACTCGTTCCTCGCCATCGTGAAGGCGGCCGGCGTCGTTTAGCGCGGGCGTTGCGCTCTTCACACCTGTGCGGTTTGTTCGTACAGTAGCAGTTCAGTTATTCCGGGATCGTAGATAGTGGAGGTCGGCCGTGGAACTTCTCGCCGCGTGGTGGCCGTCACACGCCCTTAACGCCGTTGTTCTTGCGCTCGGGTTCCTGCTCGTGCTGCTCGTGCTGATTCAGCGCGGTAAAGGCGGCGGCTTGGCGGGTGCGTTCGGCGGCGCCGGCGGATCCAGCCCGTTCGGGTCGCGCGCCGCGGACCAGTTCGTGAAGATCACGCTCTGGCTCGCGGGCGTCTGGGTACTCGTCATCATGATCCACGTAAAGGTGGTCAAGTACGACGTCGAAGCCGACAAGAACAAGTCGCAAACAACGGTCACGGGCTGAACCTTACTTCTGGAGCCGGCCTCTGTGAGGTTGGAGCGGAACCAGTTGCGTAGCCCGTCCTCACAAAGGCCAGTTACAGAAATTCCACCGCAAACGAGGCTCACCGGCGTGTTGCTCAGCATGACCGGGTTCGGCGAGTCCCGCAACCAGACCGACGCGGTCGGAGTCTCCGTCGAAGTGCGAGCGGTGAATAACCGCCACCTCAAACTCACCGTGCGCGGCTCCGACCCGTACCCACTGTACGAAAGCGAACTGGAGAAGGTCGTCCGCCGACACGTGAAACGCGGCACGCTCCACGTTCACATTCGCGTCGAGCGTCAGAACCACACCGCGGCACCCAGCCTGAACACAAAGACCCTGGCCGACTACCTGCGGCAGATTCGCGTTGCGTGCCACGAAGCCGGGACACCGGAACTGATCGCCCCGCTCGCGGCCGGCGCGCTGAACCTGCCCGGCGTGGCGCCCGAAACGCGTAACGGTGGCACCCCACCCGATGACGAGTGGCCCGTGGTCGAAAAGACCCTCGACGCGGCGCTCGCGAAACTCAACCGAATGCGCGGCGAAGAGGGCAAAGCGGTCGCAACTGAGTTGCTCGCCCACCACGGGTTCATCGCAGAGCAACTCACGGCGATTCGCACGCTGCTGCCGGGTGTGGTCACCGACTACCGACAGCGCATTATGGAACGCGTGCGAACCGCGATTGCGGACGCCGGGGTTCTGATGAACGCGGAAACGGTCGTGCGCGAGGTTTCGCTCTACGCCGACCGCACCGACGTGTCCGAAGAAGTGATGCGACTCACGAGCCACTTGGAACAGTTCGCGGACCTGATCCGCAAAGGCGACGAGGCGGGTCGGAAATTGGAGTTCGTTATTCAGGAAATGGGCCGCGAGACGAACACCATCGGCTCGAAGGCCGGAGACGTGGCCATCAGCCGGCACGTCTTCGAGATGAAATCGACCCTCGAGAAACTGCGCGAGCAGGTGCAGAACGTCGAATGAGGTGAGGTTAGCCGCGACCCGAAGGGGAGCGCGAACCGGAGGAGCGCGAGGCGCCGATGACCAAAGACCACGCGCCGCTGATCGTCGTTTCCGGGCCTGCCGGCGTCGGGAAAACGACTGTCGTGACGCGGTTGCTCGAAGGAACGAACCTGTGTCTGCGGCGCGCGATCACCGCGACGACTCGCGAGCCGCGACCCGGCGAAGTGGACGGCACCGACTACTACTTTTGGAGCGAGGGGGAGTTCCGAGCCACAATTGATAGCGGGCGGATGTTAGAATGGGCCGTAGTGTTCGGCCGCGACTTCTACGGCACCCCGCGAAGCGAAGTGGACGAATACCGCGCGCGAGGCGTCGGCGTGATTCTGGTGATCGACGTGCAGGGCGCGGCGCGCGTCCGCGAGTTGCTCCCCAACTATCACCTGTCGGTGTTCATCGAACCGCCGAGTTTCGAGGAACTGGAAGCACGGCTCCGCGGCCGGAAGGACATGCCGGAAGAGCGCGTTCTCCGGCGGCTCGCGACGGCCCGCGACGAACTGACTCAGGCCGACAAGTTTCATCACCGAATCGTGAACCGCGATCTTTCTGAAGCCGTCCGCGAACTCGAACGGGTCATTCGCGAACGCTTCAACAACTAAGGGAACCGATATGCTCGACGAGTTGAAAGAAGAAGGCATTGTGAACAAGGTGGGCGGTCGGTTCAAGCTGTCGACGCTCATCCAGAAGCGCATGGTCGCGCTGAACACCGGCGCCAAGCCGCAGGTGGACACTCGCGGGTTGCCCGACCGCATGGCGATTGTGATTCAGGAAATCTTGCAGGACAAGATTCACCTCGACGCAAGCGGCGAAGTGCAGTCGAAGAACCAGACGGTGATGGCGAACCTCCCCGGCTCGTACCCCGGGATGCCCGGCGCGACCCCGCCGGCGCCCGGCTCCACCGCGAAGCCGTCCGACGAGTGAAGCACACTACCCCCAACCTCCTTCCCTGAAGGAAAGCAACAGTTAGGCGTGCCGTCAAGCACGAGCGAAGCGCAGTGGTTTTACTCCCCTTCCCCTCAGGAAAGGGGTTGGGGGTAGGTTGCCTTCCGCATCCACTTCTCCCACGCGAGTTCTCCCTCTTCGCTCTCGTGTTGGTTCTCCTCTTCGCACACGCCATGCCCCGACAACCCAGTGCGCGTTCTCGACGCCGACGTTGTGGGCGTCGTGCTGTTCTCGTGCGTGAACCGGCGCGGCAAGGACATGAGGTTCACCGCACCTACCCGATGGCAAGAAAGACGAGTTGCCGGTGAGCGCGAACGAAAACTGAACCTGCGGATCGACCCACCCTACAAAGCAACGCGATCACTTCATCAGCATCGTGGTGGCGACGTACACGCCAACCATCAAAAGCACCGCAGCGGCGATCAGCCCGATGGTGCCCATGTTGTTGTCCTTGCCCTCTCGAACCTCCTCGGCCCACACGTCCCGGTTGTCGACTTTTTCCTGCGATTCCGGTTCGGGCGCCGGGGCCGGTAGGGGCTTCGCGGGCTTCGGCTCGGGACAACCGGCCGCCGCGGCACGGGATGGGAGTTTCGGCAGCGCACCGCGGGCAGGTTCGGGCGGTGTGTGCGCCTTCGCGGTCGCACCGGTGTCGTGGTCGTCACTCACTCCGGGCAAGTTGAACGACGCGCGACTCGGGACACTCGCGCCAGAGCGCGGCGGTTGCGGGTTCGGGGTCCGCGTGTTCACCGCCACCGGACCGGATTGCGGCTCCGGCATGTGCCCGCTCGCGTTCGAGGCCGGCGAGTTCTTCGAGTTCGGCAAGCTGATTCGCGTGGCTGGATTCGACCACGCTGGAAGCCCGGGGATGTTGCCACTCGAACGGTTCCCGATACCGGGCATCGCGCCACGGCTCCCACCGGACATCGGGTTCAGGTCGCCCAAGAACGGCTCCAGCGATTCGACGACTTCATCGCACCCGCTGAACCGACCGTCGGCCGCCTTCGCCATGAGACGCTTCACAACTGCTTCCAAGCCAGCAGACACATCCGGAGCCAGTTCGCGGATCGGCGTCGGTTCCTTCATCTGGTGCGCCATCATCTTCTCGACCGCCGACCCTTCGGGGAACGGCACGTGACCCGTCAGCGCGTAATACAGAACGCAGCCGAGGCTGTACTGGTCGCCGGCGGGCGTGCGATTGGTCGGCTCCATGATGCTCTCGGGGCTGGCGCAGTCCAGCCCGCTTGTAAGCGTGTTCGCGGTGGACATGGTGTCCACGAGGCTTTCGCCTTCGTTTTCAACCAACAGCGACCCGATACCGAAATCGAGGATGCGGGCCTGGTTGTCCGAGCCGATCATGATGTTCGACGGCTTCACGAGACCGTGGAACAAGTTGTTCTGGTGTGCCAGCATCAACCCCTGGGCCACCTGAACCGCGTACAGCGCGGCCTGGTTCGGCGGAAGCTTACCCTGGTGCTGGATGACCGATTCGAGCGTGGTGCCTTCGACCAGCGGCCACGCGAGGTAGTGCAAACCGCCAACAGTGCCCACGTCCACGAACGGCACGACCGCCGGGTGCGAAAAGCTCGCGAACGATCGCACCTGGCGCCTCGCGAGCCGTACGTTCCACATACTGCGCCGCGGCAGCACTTTCACCGCGTAGTGCGCGTTGTCGTTCTTCGAACTGGCCTTGTAGACCTGTCCCATACTGCCGGAGCCGACCGCGTCGAGCAGTACGTACGGCCCGAGGACGAGACCCTGACTCTTGCCGTTGAGAATCCGTTCGGCCTGAAACGTGGTTAGCGTACCCTGATCGACGAGGTGCTCGGCCAGTGCCGGCGATTCGGCGCGCGGGTTGCGTTTGAGGAACTCGCCCACGAGTTGGTCGAGCGGGCCGCGGTCGATGAGACCACTCCGCCGGAGATCCCATACAAACCATTCGCACGCGCCGAGGTCGCTCGTCACCATTGGGAATTCGTCCTTCGAGAAGCCGGAATGGGCCGGCAAGAGATCGAGTCGGGGTGCGGCTTCAGGCCCGGGCGGCGGATTCGCTTTCCGCCACAGCTAAAACTGAGGCACGCAAAATTAGGACGGGTTTCCCGCCTGTCAAACTCGCACAACCCCGTTTTCAGGCGTATCCCGACCCACTATCCTGAGCAGAACGAACGGCGCGAGGAGAATCAGGGAGAAGGGGTGAAAGGGTGACGAAGGTCGGGTTTGGTTGAGCATTTTCTTCGTCACTCTTTCACCCCTTACCGCTCTTCTCTTCCGCCAGGCTCTCAACTATCCGCCCCAAGGTGACCGCAATGCCTCTCGATCCGTACGTCTCGTGCCCGTGCGGCAGCGGGAAAAAGTCCAAGTGGTGCTGCGCTCCCTACTTCGAGACCGTCGAGAAAGCGTTCCAACAGGAAGACCAGGGGCAACACGAGTCCGCGCTCCAGACCATCAAGGGACTACTCACGGCACACGACAAGAACCCGTCGGTGTGGTTCTACTACGCGCAGTTTCTGTACAAGGCGGCCGCGGCGGAATTTGACGCCGCCGCGCGCAGCCCCGCGGCGCGTCGCCCTGCCGGGCCGAACGACCCACCTCCGGGTTACACACAGAAGTTCGAGCAGGCGGAAGAGGCGCTCTCGAAGGCGCTGGAACTGAACCCGCAGTTCGGGATGGCTTACTTCCTTCGCGGTCAGTTCCGCGAGAACGAAGGCGAACTGATCGGTTCGCTCCTTCTCTACCGTAAGGCGGCGGAAGCCTACGACGCGGAGGCGCACGACCAAATCGCAGCCGTGTGCGTCAAGATTTACGAAAACGAGTCGATGCTGAACCGACCGGTGGCAGCGCGGGCCGCGCTGGAGCGTGCGGCGCACATTCAGTCGGGTGCCCCCGAAATCAAGGCGCAACTCGACAGCGAGTTTGGCCCTGAGGGTCCGTTCCCCCTTTCTGCGCGCAAGAAGTACCAGTTCCGCCCGACTGCGAAACCGGTGCCCGAATCTGCCGCGACCGGGAAACTCTCCGACGCCCGCAAGGCATTCGAGAACCTGACACAGATCACGCCCGACGATCCGGCCGCGTGGTTCGACCTGGGTCTCGTGCTCGCGTGGATCGGCGAACAGCCGAAAGCGGTCGCGGCGCTGGTCGAGTCGATCGAACTCGAAACGGACGACTACCGCGCGGAAGAAGCCGGCGCACTCGCGGAAGTGCTCCGGTGCGGGTTCGGCATGGAGAACGATTCGGACCACATGGGCCACGCAGTCGTGATGCCGATTCGCGACCCGCAACCGGTGATGCGCCTGCTCGGCGCCTACGAACAGGCCGGCAAACTCCGCGGCGTCCACGTCGATCAGGAACGCGGGATGATGTTCGGGCTGCTCGTGGAGGAACTGCCGTCGCTCTTGGCAGTCGGCACGGTGAATCTGGCCCGCGTTGCGGCGCGCGTGATGATCGGCCAGGGCGTAATTCGCCTGAGCCACCCGAACCGCGACTCGGTGATGCGCGCCGCCGACGAGATTCGCACTGCGTTACAGTTGGCCGTCGAACAACCGGCGGAGAGCACCAACCCGCTGAACTTCCGCGACGTGGTACTGGAGGCGCTCGCGCAACCGGCAGGGGCCGGCGACGAAGCCGCGCTCGAAGCGAAGCTCCGCGGACACGCGACGAACTACTTCGAGAACCTCTGGCTGCACAAACCACTAAAGGCGCTAAGTGGGAACAACGCTCTCGACGCGGTCGGCAGCAAGGTACTCCGCAAGCACGTGTTCGGCGTGGTGAAATTCCTCGAAGACTGTCTCGCGACGGCCTTACCGCACAAGCGAGTGGGCGAAGAAGTGGTGCCGATTCAGGTGTACGACTTCGCCGCGCTGCGGCACAAGTTGGGGTTGGAGTACGTGAGCGCCGCGCCGCCCGTGGTAAACGTGCCCGCCGACGCGCCCGACGAGAAGAAACAAGAGAAGGCAGAAGACATCAGGGGGTTCACGCCCCCCGCTCGCCAGGAGGCGCCGGCGCCCAAGAATCGCGAGATCGGCGCGCTGAACACGGCCGAACTCGCGGCCCTCGATGTCGCGGCGCTGTCGGTGGGCGAACTCGAACAGGCGCTGCTCGCGGCGGTGAAACTCGACGCGCGCGAACTGGCAGTCGCGTTCGCGCAGGCCGGGCTGTTGAAGCCGTTCGACGCGGCGACGCCGGACCGCTATCGGCTCTACGCGACCGCCATCACCGGGGCCGCTGCGACCGGCGACACGGCCCGCGCCGCCGAACTCATCGACCAGGGCGCGAAGTACGACGCCGACCACAACAGCGGTCAGCGCGAAACCGAGTACAAACTCCGCAAGGCGCAGCTCTACGTGAAGGCGAAGGACGCGGAGAAGGCCGCGGCAGAGTTCGAGGGGCTGGTAGCCATGCACCCGGACGAAGGCAAGTTCTACACGACCGCTGCGGAAGAGATGCTTCGTATGAAGAACGGTGCGAAGGCGCTGCACTTCGCGGAGGCCGGGTTGGAGACGGCGCGGCGCACGAACAACCGCGACCTCGAAGGCCATTGCTCCGAACTCGCCGCCGCCGCGCGAAAGGCAACGTAGAGAAAGAACAAGAAGAAGAGAGCCGCACGATAAACGCAGACAGAAGACACGACAAGAAAGAAAACAGTGTTTGAAAACACTCTTCTCTCTTGTCTGATCGTGTCTTCTGTCTGCGTTTATCGTGCGGCTCTCTTCTTCTTTGCGTCAGTTCACCTTTAATTTCGGCCCGCGAGGAGCGAACAATAGGGTGAATTCGGGTGTCAGTACAGGACACGATTCCCGGCCGCGACCTTCTTCCGGGGAGGCATCCGATGGTTGCGTACTTCACCACTCCCGTTCGCGTACTGCTGCTCGCCGCGGCGCTGGCTTTCGCCGCACAAACGGCGGACGCCGCGCGCCACACGACCGAACCGGTCACGACCGCGCGGACGACGGCCCGCACGAAGACCGACACAACGGCCCAACAAGAGGAGTTACCGATCGACGGTTTACTCATCATCGTCGGCGTGGTTGGCCTGGTGATCCTGCTCGCCTGGGTCTGCAGTCGCGTCGGCGACAGCAGTTCGCACGTAACCGATTAACGTCGCGCGACTCCGTCGGGGTCGCCGCTAAACGGCATCGCGCATTCATTTCTCATTGACACACCACACACGAACCGGACACTGACGGCACCCCACAGGAGGTTCCGTCATGCTCCGTTTCGTTGCGTGCCTCGTTACGCTTGTCCCGCTCGCCTTCGGCTCGCGGCTAACGGCCGCCGAGAAGCCGCCGAACATCGTGCTTATCGTCGCCGACGACCTCGGTTGCTTCGAGTTGGGTTGCTACGGGCAGACCAAGATCAAGACCCCAAACATCGACAAACTGGCGGCGGGCGGGATGAAGTTCACGCGGTTCTACTCCGGGTGCCCGGTGTGCGCGCCTTCACGATGCGCGCTCATGACTGGCAAGCACATGGGCCACGCTACCGTGCGCAACAACGTGCAGTTCAAGAAGGGCGAAGAGGGCCAATTCCCCATTCGTACCGAGGACATGACCGTCACCGAGTTGCTCAAGGAGAAGGGCTACACCACGGGCGCGATGGGCAAGTGGGGATTGGGGATGTTCGACACCACGGGCAGCCCGATGAAGCACGGGTTCGATCTGTTCTACGGCTATAACTGTCAGGGCCACGCGCACAGCCACTACCCCACGCACATCTACCGCAACGACAAGCGCATCGACCTGAAGGACAACGACGGCAAGACCGGCAAGCAGTACACGCAAGACCTCTTTGAAGCCGAATCGCTCGACTTCATTGAGAAGAATAAGGCGAAGGCGTTCTTCTTGTATCTCCCGTTCACGGTGCCGCACGTCGCGCTCCAGGTGCCCGAGGACTCGCTCGCCGAGTATAAGGGGAAACTCGGCGACGACCCGCCCTACGACGGGAAGAAACTCGGCTATCTGCCTCACGAAACGCCGCGAGCCGCTTACGCCGCGATGGTCACGCGCATGGACCGTAGCGTGGGGCGCATCATCGAGAAACTGAAAACGGCGGGCCTGGAGAAGAACACGCTGGTGCTGTTCACTAGCGACAACGGTCCAACGATGCCGTCCGGCGGAGCCGGCGTGGACAACGGTTTCGACTCCGCCGGCAAACTCCGTGGCCGAAAGGGTAGCGTGTACGAGGGCGGCATTCGCGTGCCGCTGATCGCGTACATGCCTAGCACGATCAAGGCAGGCAGCACCTTCGACGCGCCATGCTACTTCCCCGATATTCTCCCGACACTCTGCGAGTTCGCCGGCGCGAAGACACCCGACAACATCGACGGCATCAGCTTCCGCCCCGTGCTCGTGGGGTTCGCGAAGCAGCGCACACACGACTTCCTCTATTGGGAGTTCCCGGGCTACGGCGGTCAGCAAGCAGTGATTTCAGGCGAGTGGAAGGCGGTGCGACAGAACCTCGCGAAAGGTGTCGTGAAGACGGAGTTGTACAACCTCGCGAAGGACGTCAGCGAGAAAGAGGACGTGTCCGCACAGAACGCGGATGTGGTCGCGCGCCTGGAGAAACTAATGAAGGATCAGCACACGCCGAACCCGAACTTCCCACTTCAGGCGATCGACGCGAAGAAGTGAGACCTCCTCGCGTCGAACCGCAACCACGGTTTGTCCCTCTCCCCTTGTGGGAGAGGGACAAGACCAAAAACCAGCGGTCACGAGCCAACCCGATTGCAAACAAGTGAGACCTGCCCCACTTCAAACTGCTTACTTGCTGTTCTTCTGCACGAACTCACGGAACGACTTGTTGAGCGGGTCGGTGTTGCTCACAAACTGGATGATGATGGTGTAGTGGTTGCGGTCCTTACACTTGATCAGTTCGGTCGTACTTTCCGCCTTCTTCAATGCCGCGTGCATGTTCTCGGCCATCTTATCGAGTTGCGGGAAGTCGTTGTCCGCGTACGCGAGGAAGAACGGCGGGTGCTTCCCGGCCACGTGCGTCATCGGCGACGCGAGTTTGCACACTTTCTCGTCCTTCCCGAACGGTGCGTCGAATACTTTCTGACCCGCGACGATCTGATACACGCCGCTCAACGACGCGACGCCCTTTACATCAGCGGGCGAACACTTCTCCGCCTTCAGGTACTGCGGGTCGGTGACGAGCAGCGAGACGAGGTGCCCGCCCGCGGAGTGACCGCACAGGAAGAGTTGGTCCTTCTTCCCGCCGTACTTCGCGATGTTGTCCGCAGTCCACGCGAACGCTTTCGCGACATCTTCGATGTGTCCGGGGTGCTGAACCGCAGGCGAGAGCCGGTAGTTGCAGATCACGCACCCGATGCCGTCGTCCGCGAGCGCCTGACCGAGCAGCGCGTAGAGGTTCTTGTTGCCGCTCTTCCAGCTCCCGCCGTGAACGAACAGCACGGTCGGGAAGTCCTTCTTGCCCTTCGGCGTGTACACGTCGAGTAGGTGCCGTTCCTTGTCCGCGTCCTTGTCGGTGCGGTACGCGATGTCCGCGTGTCGTTCGTGCATCGCGACTTTATCGTCCGCCGGTGCGCCGATTCCCAGCGCCGCCAGCACGCACAACACGTTCATCGCGTCCGCCTCGTCGTTGAGTAGGGAAGCCAATTCGTGGCAATTGTACCGCATGAGAGGTTGGAGAGTTTCTCGCGATGTGCGATTCAGCTCGTGAACACACGTGCATAAACGTCTTCGTTGAACCCGACGACAAGCGTGCGCCCGACGCGTGCCGTCGGCGCGCGCAGGTTGCCGGTCGGACCCATCATACGCGCGAGCAGCGTCGCATCGTCCGGCCGGTCGTTCTTCAGGTCGAACGTTTCGACCTTCTTGCCCTTCGCGGCGATGAGCGTGTCGATTTCTTCGAGGAGTTTGAGCGACTGGTCCGCGTCGTAGCGAACTTTGGTCGCGTTCACGGTTTCCACGACGGTCACGGACTCGTGCCCAAGGAACCCCTGGGCTTTCTGGCACGTCGTTCAGCCGCGCCGGTCGTATAGCCAGTCGATGCGCTTCGGCATGGGAGCCTCCCACGGGGGAAATCGGAAAGCCCGCGAACGACGTTCGCGGGCTTTCGTGGAACCGATCCGGCCGGTCTACTTCTCATCCTGTGGTGCGGAAGGCTCACGGCACCGCCGCTGCGCATGCCCCCCTTGCGGCAGCGGAACCACGACCGGTGGGGTTGCTCCAGACCGCTGCCGCAAGGGGGGCATGCGCAGCGAAAGCGGTGCTGGAACAGCCTTCCCCACGTGGGGTGCTTGGCGATTTACTCGGACGACGCAACATCGTCCTGTCGCAGAGCGACGAGCTAAACCGGACCGAATCAGTTGAGAGCGTTGTAGCCCCAACAGAGAGAAAGGCAAAGAGCATGGCCCCTCCGGGTCCGACGCTAAACTTGACGCTGAAGATCGAAATCGAATTGTTCTGCATCGATGAACGCGCCTGTCGCCAGATCGTATACCCGTCGCACGCCCTTCAGATGCCCGCCGTCGATGCGGTACTCGTGATACCCCCAGCGATTCGTTTGCGTCGAACTGCCGGTGCAGATCGTCGGGAACGGCAGGTTCGCAGCAGGTGGGAGAACGTACCAGTGGTGACGGTGGCCGTGCAACCACAGGTTCACGCCGCACTCGGCCACGGTGTCGCGGGCCGCGCGCCAGTCGTGAAGTCGGTGCCAGCGCGGTTCGACCTGATGCCCTTCCTTTAGTAAGGGGTAATGACTCACCACGATCCGCGGACCGGCGTCGAGCGTGGCGCACAACGCGCGCAACCGCTGCAACTGCGCGTCCCCGACCCGACCGGTTGCGTCCCAAAACAAGAAGGTCGGCTTCGCGGAGTTCAGGGCAATCAGCCACACGTGCCCGACCTTCCGCGCGAACGGGTACGCGTCGGTGCCGATGCGCTGCCCGTGCTGCCAGGACGCAAACGCCTCTTCAAAAAACCGGTCGCGAGCCGAGTGCCGGACGTAGAGGTCGTGGTTGCCCGGGACCGCGATCCCCGGCGGAAGCGTCGCGTCGCCGACACCGAGCCGCGTCGCGGCTTCCTTCAGCTCGGAGGGGAAGCCGAGCGCGGTCGCATCGCCGGAGAACACCAGTTGGTCAAAGTCCCGTGAAGCGAACTCTTTCCGCAGAGCGGCGGTCACGTCGTTCGCGTGCTTGAAGCGCAAGCCGCGACCGAGCGCGTTCAGGTTCACCCAGCCCGACGTGCGCTTGTTGAACACGTCCCGCGCGCGCCAGCCGAGCGGCCGGACGGTCAGGTGGATGTCACTGAAGTGCGCGAGTTTCACCGTCATGAGTGCTGGCACCGTTGATAAGATACGCCGCGTAACGCGAGTGCTTGAGTTGCCCAACTCATCACTCATCACTCATCACTCACCACTCACATGATTACTTACAGCTTCCCCGGCAAGGTGGTTCTCGTCACCGGCAGTTCGCGCGGAATCGGCGCCGGCGTGCTGTCCGCGTTCGCGCGCGCCGGCGCGACGTGCGTCCTCCACTTCTGGGACGACCCAGACGGCGCGAACCGGAAGGACGCCGAAACACTCGCGGACGGACTCCGCCAACTGACGAGCAAGCCCGCGGTTCACGTCTTCGCGGGCGATGTGCGAGACGCGGCGCAAGTCGAATCACTCATGAATCAAGTGAAGGAACAGTGCGGCGGGCTGGACATCCTCGTGAACAACGCGGGCATCATCAAGGACCGCACGCTCAAGAAGATGACGCTCGACGAGTGGCACGCGGTCATTCAGACGAACCTCGATGGCGTGTTCCACTGCTGCAAGTACGGCACCGAGATCATGCGCGACGGCGGGCGGATCGTGAATATCGCGTCGGTCGCCGGACTGGTCGGATTCCACGGGCAGACCAACTACGCCGCCGCGAAAGCCGGTGTGATCGGCTTAACGCGCGTACTCTCGAAGGAATTCGCTCGCCGCCAGATCACCGCGAACGCGGTCGCGCCCGGCGTGATCCAGACACCAATGCTCGGTGAAGTCAAACCGGAAGTGATGACCGAATACCTGAAGCAGATTCCGGCCGGGCGGCTCGGGAAACCAGAGGATATCTCAAACGCGGTGCTATTCCTCGCGACCGAGGAGAGCGGGTACATCACCGGACAGGTGCTCCCCGTGACCGGCGGGTGGGTGTGAGCGCGGTGCTTTCAACGTAATGTCGGAACCGCGAAGCGGTCCGCATCGTCGAAGCAACGGCACACGGCCGGCGCCTCCGAATCGGACCGAACGCGCGGCTGTAGCCACGCCCGCACCGGTGCGGTATGCTGAACCGACCCGATCCTCAAAGGGCCACTCCCCATGAAACGACACGTGATTCGCGGCTTGGTGATGTTGGGGCTGTTCGCGACCGCGGCGGCCACCGTGAGCGCCCAGAACGCACTCGACTCGGTCGAGGTGCGCAACCGCAAGGACGGCAGCACCAAAATTCACAGCGGGCAGTTCAAGGTTACACCCGCCGGGTTTCAGGTGTTCAGCGGCGAGAAGTTCGACAAGGCGAGCGAAGCGTTCGCACCCGACGACATCATCAAAGTGACCATCAACGAACTGCCCGGCGTGGACCCGACCCTGTTCCGCGCCGCGCGCGACAAGGAAAACAAGAAGGGCGCGACCACGAAGGACTACACGGATGCCCGAGACGGGTACAAGGCGCTGGCCAAAAGCAACCTCGCGCCCCGGAGCAAGCGGTATCTGGACTTCAAGGTGTACAGCATCAACCACAAACTCGTGGACGAACTCGACGCGGGAAAAGAGTGGGAGGGCAAGGCGGACAAGGCCATCTCCGACTGGAAAGGGTTCCTCGACGACTACAAGGACGCGTTCGGGTGGGAGATCTGGCCCGCGGTCCGCTCCATAACCCGGTTGCAGATCGAGCGCAACAAGTACGACGACGCGGCCGCCGCGTGGGCGAAGATCCGCGGCATCGCGGACCTGCCGCCCGAGCCGAAACTCGAAGCCGGTCTCCAGGAGATCGATCTCCGTATCCGCAGCAAGACGTACCCGACCGCAGCGGCTCTCGCGGAGGGACTGCTCAAGACCGCAGCCGGCTCGCGAAAAGAACGGCTCGCTATCTACCTGCTCGCCGCGAAGGCCGGCAGCGACAGCAAGTACGTGGAGGGCGTGGAGAAGATCAAGGCCGAGATGGAGAAGACGAAAGACCCGACGGTCCACGCCACCGGGTACGCGATGATGGGCGAACTGTACCTCGCTGGCGGCAAGTTCCGCGACGCGATGTGGATGTTTCTCTGGGTCGAAACGGTGGTGAATCAGGACAAGGACGAGGTGTTCAAGGCGATCTCGCGGTTGGCCGAGTTGTTCGAGAAGGCACCGATGGACGAGGATCCCAACAAGAAGCCACTGGCCGATGAGGAGCAAGCCAAGAAGTATCGCGAGAAGCTCAAACGCTACCGCACTACCTTCTAATCGCAGGATTCAAGGTACAAGATTCAGGAGTCAGGGCAGAGAAGACAATGTGGGCCTTCTTGTCTTCTCTGCTCTGACTCCTGAATCCTGCTCGGGCCCGATTCTTCCTCACTCTGCACATTACCGCACCCCGTCCTCCCATCTTCCCCCGTCTTTGGATTGTCGCGGTTTGGCGAACGGGGTAAAATGTGGAAAGATTGCCCGTTCTCGTCAGTGCGAGGCGATTTGCATGTGGGCGCTTTCCCTTCTCGCGGTGGACGACCCGCTGCAACGGCCGGAAATCATCTTCGGCATCGTCGGCCTCATCGCCGCGCTGCTCGCGGGGGCCGTCGTGATTTCCCTCACAGACAAATGGCGCAAGCGCGCAATGGCCCCAACACACGACGAAACCGACGTGCTCACCACCTACCGCGACATGTACGAACACGGTGAGATCACCGAAGTGGAATACGCGGAATTACGTCGCAAGATCGCGGAGAAAGTCAAGAGTGCGCCCGCGTCGGTGCCGTCAGCGGCAGCCACGGACCCGACCGGACGCCCGGACCCGGCGAAGTTCGTGGTGCCCGCGCCGCCTGCTCCCGGTGCAAAACTCGACCCGCCGGCACCGTCGACTCCACCGCCCGAACCGCCTGCGCCGCCAGGAACCTCTTAGTCGGCACTGTGGGCAGAACCCGCACTGCCAGTCGTTCAGTCGACGCGATTGCGCCTGTTCTCCCATTCCCGTGCGACTCGACTCCTACCGGGCGGTATGATTAGGCTGAAGTCGAGGAGCGACCGAACTCGGTGCGGGAACCTGACCTCTCCCACACGACGCGAAACACCAACCTATCCGGCATCATCAAATCGGGGATCCCAATGCCTTCGGATCGTACAACCGGTAGTGACGCTGGCGGACGCCGCCCGCCCGGCACCGCCGGCCGCAATCGCAACGCATACTGCTCGTTCTGCCGCCGCAGTCATCGCGACGTCGGCCCCCTCGTGGAGGGTCCAGGCGACGTATACATTTGCGGCGAGTGCATCGAACTGTGCCAGTCGATCATCGACCAGGAAAAGAAGCGCCGCGGTGGACCGAAGACGGCCACCTCGAACACGCCGGCCCCACGCTCCATCAAGGAAAAGCTGGACGGCTACGTAATTGGGCAGGGGCGAGCCAAGAAAGTGCTCTCGGTCGCGGTCCACAACCACTACAAGCGTCTGAGCCTCGACGCCAGCAGCCGGCACGAAGTAGAAATCGAGAAGTCGAACATCCTCTTCGTAGGTCCGACCGGGAGCGGCAAAACGCTCCTGGCACGCACGCTCGCGAAGATTCTCGACGTGCCGTTCGCCATCGGTGACGCGACCACGCTCACCGAAGCCGGCTACGTTGGTGAAGACGTCGAGAACCTGCTCCTGAAGTTGCTGCACGCGGCCGATTTCGACATCGAAGCGGCCCAGCGCGGCATCATCTACGTCGACGAAATCGACAAGATCGCGAAGACCAGCCAGAACGTCAGCATCACGCGCGACGTCTCGGGTGAGGGCGTCCAACAAGCACTCCTGAAGATGCTCGAAGGAACTGTGAGCAACGTGCCGCCACAGGGCGGGCGCAAACACCCCGAGCAGCAGTACATTCAGGTCGATACGTCGAACATCCTGTTCATCTGTGGCGGCACGTTCGTCGGCTTGGAAGACATCATCGCCCGGCGATTGGGCCGCAAGAGCATCGGTTTCGGTGCGGTCGAAAAGGAGCAGAAAGAAAAAACGCTCGGTGAACTGCTCAGCCAGGTGACCGCGGACGACCTGATCGAGTTCGGCATGATCCCCGAGTTCGTGGGCCGGTTGCCGGTGCTGGCCCCGCTCGACCCGCTCGACGAAGAAGCGATGCTCCGCATCTTAACCGAACCGAAAAATGCTCTGGTGCGGCAGTACCAGAAGCTCTTCGAGATGGAGGGCGCGGAGGTCGAGTTCGAGTTACCGGCACTGAAGGAGATCGCGCGGCTGGCAAAAGCACGCGACACCGGTGCACGCGGCTTGCGCGCGATCGTCGAAGACGTTATGCTGGACGTGATGTACGATCTGCCGGAGATGGAGCACAAGGGTAAGCACATCATCACGGCCGAGGTGGTTCGCGGCGAGCGCAAGTTGGGCGAGAAGAAGCCCGGCAAGAAGAGCGCGTGAGAACCCTGGAGGGTGACTGAGCAGAACGCCCGCGGGAGGAACCCGCGGGCGTTCTTGTTTTCGGTTCCGACCGCCGTTAGAGTGGAAGCATGAACATCCCATTCAAACCACCGGTGCGGACCATGGCCGACCTGCTCCACCGACTCGGCGACGTTCCACCGGATCGGGTTCGCTTCACGCCCGTTCCCGGAACGGCGACCATCGACGACTTGTTGCGTGCCGAGAACGAGGGATGCGAACTAATCGAAGGAACCCTCGTGGAGAAGTCGATGGGAGTTCGAGAATCTCTCCTGGCGATCTATCTGGGCGAGTTGCTCGGACCGCTCGTGCGGGGGCAAAACCTCGGCATCCTAACCGGCGCGGACGGAACTTACGAACTGATCTCTGGCCTGGTCCGGTTGCCGGATTTGGCGTTCGTCTCGTGGGACCGTCTGCCGAACCGACGGCTTCCCGAGGAGCCGGTTCCGAACGTCGTTCCCGACCTCGCTGTCGAAGTGTTGAGCGCGGGCAACACGCTCGGCGAGATGGCGCGCAAGCGTCGCGAATACTTCACCGCTGGCGTGCGCCTCGTGTGGGAGATCGATCCGCGCGCGCGAACCGTGCGCGTTTACACCTCTGAAACCGCGTTCACCGACCTCACCGCGACCGACACCCTCGACGGCGGAACCGTCCTGCCGGGGTTCACGCTTCCCCTCAATCAACTCTTCGCCGAACTCGACCGTCACGGCTAAACGGCTAATCGTACTCATTTTCCACGTTTCCCAGTGCGTGCTGCTCAGGTATACTTTTCTCACTGCCTGCATTCCCGCCTCCGGTTCCTTCGCCGGGCCGCCATCATGCCTCTTCGCTGGACTTCTCTCCTCCTCGTCCTTATTGCCTCGGAGGGCTTACGCCCCCGGCTCGCCCAGGCAGAAGAACCGCTGCACGCGCGCCTCGACGCGTTCATCGAAGCGAAAGCGAAAGCCGACGGCATTCCCCTGAGCACGCCCGCAGACGACGCGGAGTTCGTGCGGCGCGCGTACCTCGACTTCGCAGGACGCATTCCGACCGCCGCCGAAACGAAAGCCTTCCTCGCGGATACTTCCGCCGACAAACGCACGAAGTTACTCGACAAACTGCTCGGCGGGCAGGAATACGCGACCCGCATGGCCGATCTGTTCAACGTGATGCTCCTGGAGCGGCTCGGCGATAACCCCGAATGGATCAAGTTCCTCAAGGAGTCGTTCGAGAAGAACATGCCGTGGGACGCGATGGTGAAGAAGATGCTCCGCGCCGACCCGAAGGAAACGGCGCAACCGGGCGCGGCGTTCTGGCTCGCGAAGAGGCTGGAGAACTACGGCCAGAACCCGGTCGATTACTCCGGCCTCACGCGCGACGTCGGCCGTATCTTCCTCGGCAAAAACCTCCAGTGTGCCGAGTGCCACGACCACCTGTTCATCCCGGACTACAAGCAACAGGACTTCCAGGGCTTACACACCTTCTTCAAGAACACGTACCTCGCGAAGACAGTTGTGGGCGAGCGGCCGACGGTCGAGAAGACGCCGTTCGCATCGGTGTTCACGAAGGTGCAAATGGCCACCGCACCGGCACTGCCCGGCGCGGTTATGATCGACATTCCCGCGCTCACGAAGGGCATGGAGTTCAGTGAGCAGCCGGACAAAAAGACCGGCACGCCGGGCGTGCTAAAGTTCAGCCCGCTCAAGGAAATCTCCGAGCGACTGCCCACGAAAGCAAACGCCGACTTCACGCGTAACGCTGCCAACCGACTGTGGTTCATGCTGCTCGGTCGCGGGCAGGTTCACCCGCTCGACCTGCACCACAGCAAGAACCCCGCGTCGCACCCGGAGTTGCTCGACTTGCTCGCGAGCGAGTTCGCGGGTCGCAACTTCGACATCAAGTATTTGTTCCGCGAAATCGCCCTGACCAAGACCTACGCACGGTCGAGCAAGTTGCCCGCGTCCGCGAACAAGGCGGCACCCGCACAGTATTTCGCGACCGCGATCGAGCGCCGGCTCACGGCCGAACAACTGCTTCAAAGCACGCTGATCGCAACCGGAAGCGACCCCAAAAGTGCCGACACTCTGCGGCCGAAGTTCGTGAAAGCATTCGCGAATCAGGCACGCGAACCGGAAGAGGAGTTCACGCCTTCGTTAAAGGCGGCGCTGTTCGTGTTGCACGACGACGCGGTTCTGGGTCTACTTGCACCGAAACCCGGTAACCTCGTGGAGCGGGTCGCGAAGCTATCCGACGCCGACACGATCGACGAACTGTACCTCGCGATCCTGTCACGCAAGCCGTCCACCGACGAGCGAACCGCGATCACGAAGGTGCTAGCCAAACACCCCGACCAGCGCACCGAGGCGGTCGGTCGCGTCGCGTGGGCACTGCTCGCGTCGATGGAATTCGGGGTCAATCATTAGAGGAAGACGCATGTCACGGATGATCTTCGGTATCGCGCTGTGTTTCGGGCTGGCGGTCGCGGCGGGGTGCGGGTCGAAGCCACTGCCGACGCAACCGGCCGCGCCAGAACCGGAGCCGAAAAAGGAGCCGGACCCGACACCACCAAACCCACCGAAGGTCGAGACGCCGAAAGTAGTGTGGGAACTCGACGCGGACAAACACGCGTTCCCGGCGGCGCCCGTGAGCGGGCGCATCGCCGCAGTCGAGGCGACGCCGGAAGTGTCGGTCACGGGCGACGAGTTGACGTTCCGTGTGGGCAAGCCCGGCACGCCGCAGTCGGAACGGTCGGTGTCGGTCAAGTTCGCGCCCGGTGCCTCGCCGCTGGGCCGGAACTGGAAGGTGAAAGGCGGCGACGCTCCCGGCCCGAACGTGCCGGAAATCTGGTTAGAGGTTCAGGGGCAATCGATTCACCTGCACCCGTCCGGCTACGCGATGACGCTCGAACTCGGCGCACGGAAAGACGGAAAGGTGTCGGGAAAGATCTTCCTGAGCCTGCCGGACAAAGACCAGACGGTACTCGCGGGCGCGTTCACGGCGGACTACTTCCGACCACACACCGAGAAGCCTGGACCGGACGACGCGCCCTACGTTACGGGTGAAATCACCGTGGTCGGGGCGGCGCCAACAGCCGAAGTGCGGGTCGCGTATGCCGGGTTCCTGACTGCGGGGGGCGTGTTCTTCAAGGAACTCCAACTCGCGACCGACCCACTACCGGTCGAACAGGCGCGCTGGACCCGCGACGACACGGAGAAGCCGCGCATCAGCACGCTCGTTCCCGGCGACGGCAAGATGCGACCGTTCCGGTACGAGCACGTGAGGTTACAGCCCGGTCGCTACCTGTTCTCGGCTGCGGTCACTGGCGGCCCCGCGGTGTGGAAGTGGGTAGAAGTGCCCGCGACCGGCGCGCTGACGGAGAACCTGACGCTCGACGTGACAAAGGCCGGCGCTCTGGAAGTCGCAGCCCCGGCGGACGCGAAGGGTCGTGTGTTCATCGCGCCCGCGGACGAACCGACGCGACCGCCCCTGGACGCGCGACTGTTCGAGGGTATCTCGATTCAGGTGGTGCGCACCGAGGTCGAGGTACTCGCTGGCAAGGCAGTGGTGAAGAACCTCGGTACCGGCCGCTACGAAGTGCGTCTGGGCGACGAACGCCGCATCGTGGATATCGTGCCCGGTAAGACCGCCGAAGTGAACATGACCCCGGTGAAGAAGTAGGAGCGAAGAGACCTCTCCCCCCAACCCCCTCCCCTAAGAAGGGAGGGGAGAAAATCCGGCTCCCCCTCCCTTCTTAGGGGAGGGGGTTGGGGGGAGAGGTTGCCTTCTTGGAGACAAACACCATGCCGCGCAACCCGCTCTGCACACCCACCGACCATCGCGTCACGCGGCGCCGCTTCCTCGGCTCCGCTGCGAGCGCGGTCGGGCTGTCCTCGCTCGCGAACCCGCTCGTCGCCGAAGAGTTGAAGAAGCAACGGCGGCAGGTGCTGTTCGTCTGGCTCGACGGCGGCATGAGCCAACTTGAATCGTGGGATCCGAAGCCGAACACACCGTTCGGCGGACCGTTCCGCCCGATTCAAACCGCGGTTCCCGGCATCCAGATTTCCGAATTGCTTCCGCAATGCGCGAAGCAGATGAAGCACCTCGCGATCGTGCGCAGCGTTTCCACGCAGGACGATTCGCACTCCGCGGGCGTCGAGCGCATCCAGCGGGGCGACCCGAAGAACCGCGGCGTCACGTACCCGCTGCTCGGTTCGGCGGTCGCGAAGTTGGTCGGTCCAGGCGACAGCGGCCTCCCACCGTACATCTGGGTGAAGCCGATGAGCGGCGGCTTCATCTACAAGGACGCGGGGTTCCTCGGACCGAAGTACGGCGCGCTCGCACTCGGCGACGGCAAGCCACCGGAAAACCTGCTCCGACCCAAAGCCATCACCGCCGAAGAGGACAACGAGCGCAACGACCTCCGCAAGTTACTCGACAAGAACTACGCGGCCCAGCGCCGCACCGAACTCACCGAAGCGAACAGTTACGCTTACGAGATGGCCGCGCAACTTCAGAAGAAGATCGAACTGTTCGACCTCTCGAAGTTGCCGCAGAAGGACCAGGACCGCTACGGCACGCACGACCTCGGGCGGCACATGCTCCTCGCGCGGCGACTGCTCGAAGAAGGTGTGACGTTCGTGAAGGTCACGAGCTACGGGTGGGACACGCACGGCGACCATTTCAACGGTGCCGCGAGCCTGCACCCGAAGTTCGACAAACCGTTCGCGGCGATGATCGAAGACCTCGCGGACCGCGGAATGCTGGACAACGTGCTGGTGATCGCGTGCGCGGAGTTCGGGCGCACGCCGCGCATCAACGGTCACATCGGTCGCGACCACTGGCCGCAGGCGTGGTCCGTGGCGATGGCCGGTCGCGGGATCAAGAAGGGCGGTGTGGTCGCGGGGAAGACGAACGACAAGGGTACCGACGTGCCGAACGACCCGGTGGACATCGGCGGGTTGTTCCACACGTGGTTCCGCGCGCTCGGCATCGACCCGACCGACGCGCAATACGGCAACGCAGGCCAGCCCTTGCCGATCGCGCACGAGGACATGAAAGCTGTCAAGGAAGTGCTGGCGTAACTCTTTCACCTCTTTTCAACCACAAACTGCGGGTCCGCCCATCGATTGCAATCGATGGGCGTGAAAAAAAGCCATGCAACCCAAAAAAGACCCCAACCCCAACGCGCCGAAAGAGTTGGGCAAGCCACTCGCGCCGACCACACAGGTCACACGCGTTCGATTTAGTCCCGACGGCAAGACGCTCGCCGCGGCGTGCTTCGACGGCAAGATTCGCCGCTGGGACACGAGCGCAAAAGACCCAACCGAACTGCCACTCATCAGCGGGCACAACGGTTGGGTCACCGGGCTTGCGTTCGCGGGTAACGCGCTATTCAGCACGGATTCGTGGGGCCGGCTCATCGCGTCCGACGTTACCGCGAAGGAACCCAAACTCTGGACCGTCGAAGCGGCACACGACGGCTGGGCGCGCACCGTTGCGATCGCGCCGGTTGACTCTCCGCTCGCAACGTGCGGCAAGGATGGTTTTGTCCGACTCTGGAATCGCGAAACGGGTAAGAAGTTTAACGAGTTCGAGACGAAGACCGACGTGCTCTCGGTGTGCTTCAGCGCGGACGGCAAGAGCGTGTTCGCGGGCGATCTGTTCGGCATCGTGCGCGAGTTCGAGGTTTCGTCCGGCAAGGTCACACGAACCTTCGCGGTAAAAGAACTGCACAAACTCGACCGCATTCAGGACGTAGGTGGCGTGAAGAACCTGCTCCTCGCGGGCGACGGCAAAACGCTGTTCGTCGCGGGCGCCGAGCCGAAAACGGGGGGCTTCGTGCAGTGCGTTCCGCTGATCGTCGCGTTCGATCTCGCGACCGGCAAGCCGAGTAGCCAGTACAAGGGCGCGAACGACAACGAAGGCTACGTCACCGATATGGCGTGGCACGCGAACGGGTTCGTCGCATTCACCACGAGCGGCCAGCCGGGACAGGGGAAGTTTCACCTCTGGAAGCCAGACGCCGCCACCGCGTTCTTCAGCGGCGGCAAACTGCCGAACTGCCACAGCATCGCGATTCACCCTGACGGTGACAAGGTTGCGGTGAGCGCGACCAACGCGAACAGCAGCGGCAACGGGCGCGTGAAGGGTGCCGGTGGGGACTACCCCGAGAACACGTCACCGATTCAGATGTGGAGTGTGCCGAAGGTGTGATCGCCGAAGGTACACGCTCGCCTTCGGTTTGTGGCGAACAGGGCAGCGAATCAGACAGGTTCCGACACGACCAGTTTCACGCCCACAACGAAGTCTTTCACCTTCGCGCGATACTCCGTCATGTGCGAGGCCGCGCTGTGGGCGTAGAGCGCCTCGACACTCTCCCACTTCTCGACAACCGTAACCACGTGGTCGTAAGGGCCGTCCTGCACCCCGATCGTCGTCAGCACGTCTACGGTCGCCTGATACTCAATGCAGCCCGCTTCCGCGCGAACGAGCGGCGTGAGCCAGCGGAACACTTCGAGGAACGGTGTACGCACGCCGGGGTTCAGTGTGATGGTCGCAATAACGTGAATCATGGCGGTCCTCAGGCAACATCGAATAGCGTGGGTTGTGTCCACGACGGCTTCGGAGGTTCGGGCACGGTTGTGAGCAACTCCGGTTCGTCGTTCGTCGCGGAATTCACACGATCACTCACCGCCCACATCTCCATCCGTTCCACGGGATACGGTTGCAATAGCGGGAGTAACCGCGAGGGGCGAGATTCTTTCGGATCGAGCCACGCGCCGAATTGCCCTTCGCTGATGATCGCGGGCATCCGGTCGTGAAGCGGTTTCACCAAATCGTTCGCCGGGACCGTTATCAGCGCGAACGTTTCGACTACTCCGTTTGTACTCTTCCAGCGGTCCCACACGCCAGCGAAAACCAACATCCCGCCACCGGCCTTGCGGAAGAAGTACGGCTGTTTCTTCTTGCGCGTGGTCTTCCACTCGAAAAAACCGTCCGCGGGGACGAGACAGCGCCGCCAGTGGAACGGGTCGCGGAACGCGGGCTTCCCGGGTGCGGTTTCGGCGCGAGCGTTCACGAACCCAGTGTGCTTCGGGTTGGTGTTCCAGAACGGGATCAGTCCCCAGCGCAGGTCCGCGAGTTCGCGCACGCTGTTGACGCCGCGCATCACGGGAATGATCGTTGAGGGGCTGACATTGTAGCGCGGCGCGGCAAGCGGTCGCGGGTTGCTCATGTCGTAGGATAGGCCGAACAAGTCGGCGATTTCCGTTCCGGTTGTAGTGATGGTAATGCGCGCACACATCGGGCGTATCTCGCAGTGGTGGTAGTAGGAAGTATACCACGCACCACAGTGACACCCCGATGTCAGTGGTCCGCGATTACCCCTTCAATTCCTTCATCGTGATGGGCTTTTTCTGGTACACGGCTTCGCGCACGAGCAGGCACGCGAGCACCGCGTCGCGGCCGTGCTCGACCGTCGCCACCGGCGCCTTGCGGTCCTTCACGCTTGCGGCGAACGCTTCGAGGCCGAGTTTCGTGTTGTTGATTGCACCCTTCGCGCTGTGGCCGATCTTGTCGGGGATGTTCAGTTCCTTGCGGTACGCGATTAACCCGCTGTTGAAGTCGATGCCGGCCTTCACACCGTTGAGCCGCGTATACTCGTCGTTGAACTCCTTCGTGAACTTCCCGTTCTGCCCCGGCGCGACCCAGGAGTGCAGAATGTTGATGATCGCGCCGTTCTCGTATTCGACGATCGCGGAGTAATAGTCGTGAACGTCGCGGTCGGCCTGAAACGTCTTGTAAAGCCCGGTCTTGCCCAAGCCCATCGCGCGGACCGGCAGACCCTTGCACGCCCAGTTAATCACGTCCCAGTTGTGACACGCTTGCTCCACCATCCAGTCACCGCTGCGGGCCTTTTTTCCGAACCAGTCGCCGAGCGGACCCCACGAGTTCGACCACATGATGCGGCCTTCGACCAAGTCGCCGAGTTCGCCCGCGTGAATCAGCTTCATGGGTTCGATGAATCGCGGGTCGGCGCGGCGCTGGAAACCGATCTGCACGATTTGCTTGCTCGCGTTCGCGGCCTTCACCACGCGGTCGCAATCCTGCGGCGTGAGACACATCGGCTTTTCGCCGTACAGGTCTTTGCTGGCCGCGATCACATCGAGGTAGCACGCCGCGTGCAGATCGCACGGCAGCGCGGATACCACCGCCTGCACGTCCTTCAACTCCAGCAACTTCTTCCAGTCTTCGAGCAGCACCGGTTGCTTCTGCCCGGCGCCGGTGATGAGCGTGGCGGCGCGCTTCGCGTGTTCGTCCTTGATGTCGCACACCGCGACCACGTTCCCGAGTTTCGCTTCGAGGAAGTTACGGAGCAGCGCCGTACCGCGTCCGCCCACTCCGATGAATCCGACGCGAAGCGGTTCGGTGTCCGCTGCTGAGAGACGCGATGCGGTGGCCGTGGCGACGGCCGCGGAAGCGAGAAACGCGCGACGATTGACGTTTGACATGGAGACACCTTGTGGAAGAGGATGGAAAGCCGTCCCACAATACCAGAGAAGAACCTCTTCCCCCAGCCCCTCCCCTAAGAAGGGACGGGGAGTAAGACGGAAGAAGCTGTCGTTTCTTCTCTAACTCCCCTCCCTGCTGAGGGGCGGGGGAAGAGGTTCTTCTTCGCCTTATCACGGAGCTTCTCCCAATGTTGAGTACGCGCACGTTGCTATTGGTGTCGGCCGTTACGCTCAGCGCCCTGGGTGCGTTCGGCGCGGCCGCGCTTCAGAAGGAATACAAGAGCGGGATCATCTGGCCGGAACCGGCACTCATCACGCCCGGAAAAGCCTACGGCGACCCGCCTTCGGACGCGACCGTTCTCTTCGACGGCAAAGACCTCTCGAAATGGAACAACGGCGAGAAGTGGGAAGTGAAAGACGGCTACGCGATCGTGAAGGGCGGCGACATTCTCACGAAGGACTCGTTCGGCGATTACCAACTGCACATCGAGTTCGCGACCCCGGAAGTTGTGAAGGGCAGCGGGCAGGGTCGCGGGAACAGCGGCGTGTTCCTGGCGAACCGTTACGAGGTGCAAGTGCTCGACTCGCACGACAACAAGACGTACTTCGACGGACAGTGCGGGAGCCTCTACAAGCAGACGCCGCCGATGGTGAACGCGTGCCGCAAGCCGGGCGAGTGGCAGACCTACGACATCATCTTCACCGCGCCGCGATTCGATGAGCAGTCGAAGGAGCTGAAGGTGTTGATACCGGGTTATGTCACGGTGATCCACAACGGCGTGGTGGTACAGAACCATTTCGAGCTGCAAGGCAACACGAACTACGACAAACCGGCCGCGTACCAGAAGCACCCACTGAAGCAACCGATCCGGTTGCAAAACCACGGCGACCTGGTGAAGTTCCGTAACATCTGGATCCGCGAGATCAAGGCACTCGAAGGCAAGAAACCCGAAGCGAAGAAGCCGGAGTGATTGGCCCGGGAAACCCCGCCCGCAGGGGCGGTGGGGTGTCGCGCCAATCCAACAGCCCCGCCCGGATGCGCGGGGCTCGCCTCACCGGAAGCCACACCATGTCCGCGACCGCACCACCTCCTGCCCCGCCACCAAGCCGGCTCACGCCTCCGCGCCTGCTCGGTGCGGTCGCGTTCGCGGCGATCGGCTTCGGCACCGTGTGGCGGGGCTTTGGGTTAGCCGGGTTCGGCACCGACGCGCACGCGCCGCGGGTGCTCGCAGCGATTGCGCCGCTATTCGTGTGCGGGTTGGCGTTGGTGTGGTCGCGGTGGTCACCGCGCCGCGCCGTTGTGGGGTTGGTCGGATTGGTTGCGGCTAGTGCCGCGTGGTGGCTCGTACCGATTTCGCCCAAACCGAATCTGTCGCTGCAAGACGCAGCCGAAAAGCGCGACTGGTACAAGGCAAACTTGGTGCAGGCGACCGCCGAAGAGTTGGAGCGATCAAATGGGCACGCAGAACTCAAACTTCTTCGCGCGCATTACCCGTCATTGACGAACGACTTGCAGGCCGACTACGACCGCTGGGCCGCGGGGGTCGTGGACGACATCGTCGCGCGGTACCGGCGGGCACCGCTGGACGACTTCAAGAGCGTTGAAGCGCTGCGCGAGCCGATCGCGCTCATGAGCAAAGCGTACCCCGCGGGCGCCGACCGGCTCGACACGGCCCGGCGGCAGTGGCTCTCCAACGTCCTCCACGCGAAGACGCACGAGTTGTCGAGTCTGAAGCCGGGGAACTGGACCGGGTTCAACGCCACCGCGTTCGGGCGGCAGACGCTCGCGGACGCACTGCCCGACACACGCGACGCGATCCTGCGAGCGGAAGCTGAGTGGGTCGATTCGTCGGTCGAGTTCATCGTGTCGAACAAGTTCGCGCCGAAGGCCGGCAACGCCCCGCCGACGCGCGAGTTCTGGAAGCAAACGCACTGGGACGTACTCGCGCTGAAGTCGCTCGACACCGAGGAGAACCGATTCGCGATGGCGCGTGGGCGGTTGTTCAAGGTCGCGCACGACGCGGCTAAGTCGGAGGCTGTCGGGCACTTCGAGGCGGGTCGCTACAATCTCGCGTTCGGCGTCGCGCGCACGCACAGCGTGGATTGGTTGACAACCGCGGCAGTCCTCGGCGAGTACGAGGAGAAGTCGCTCGCCGCGCTGCGGGCGACCTACGAGTTCTTCGATACGTTCGCGTCGAAGATCGCGAAGCCGCCGGAACCGCCCGAAACCGCACCGCCGCCCCGAACCAAACCGTGAGAAGACATGCCGTGCGCCGGAAGCCCCTCGCTCCGTTCGCGATGTTCGCGGTGCTGCTCGTCGCCTCGCACGCGTGGGCGCCACACTGCTCCTTCAGTAGAGTGCCGCGTTATTGAACGCGATCTCGCGCGACCTGCTCCGCCAGAAGCAGGCCGCGTCGCTCGCGGAGTTGCACCGGTTGCGCCGACTGGGTCGCAGTCGGCCACGGCGCGGGCCTCGACCCGAACTTCTCTGAAATCGCGCGCACGCGATGAATGGCGTCCGCGTCCCCGGTGAGGTCGAAGACGTACAGACAGCCGCCGAGGATCGCGACCGGTTCGCGGGTGCGCAGCCATGCGAACGTCCGCGGATCGTTCAGGTAGATGCCGAGCAGGTTGTTCGCGCTCACCACAACAACGTGTCGCGAGGCATTCGCGCGCACGACTTCGCCGCCCGGTTCGCCGACGCGCCCGTAGGTCGGGAGCGACTGATAGCGGATGCCGTAAGCCTCCGGGCGGGCGGTGCCGAAGTACGCGAGGTAAATCACGTCCGGCCCATTCGCATCGAGATAAGCCTTCAGTGCGGGAAGCCCCTGCCCCCAATCCGCGTTGGAATCCGCGACGTAGCGAATCCCGCCGCGCGACCCGCCGGCCAGTTCGTTGAAGTACGCGACCGGGTACGGATCACTTCGCATCGCGGAAACACCGGCCCACGCGAGGCACCCCGCGAGCAGCGCGATCCCCGCGCAGCGACAGCACGCATTGGAACCGAGTCCAGCCGCGAGTATGTAGAGGAACGGCAGCACCGGCAGCACGACGCGAACACCGAGGTTCACCCGCGAGTACGACGCGAGCGCGAAGAACACCATCGCCGGCACGATCAGGAACGCGAGTCGCGGCGCGCGCCGCAACCTTCCGGCCGCGGTCGCGAGCAGCACACCCACGAGCAACCCGAGTGGCAGCTTGAGCGGCAGCAGCACGAGGAAATAGTGATACCAACCGGTGCGAGATAACTCACCGTTCAGGTACATCATCCCATCGCCGTGCTCAGCGCGTGTGAGTTGGAACTTCAGCCCACGTCCCCACTGATCGAAGTGAACGAACCAGTAGGTCGCGGCGAGGGTGACGAACGCGATCAACCCGAACCGGAACGCGAACTCCGCCAGCGCGCGACCGCGCGACGCATCGGCCGGTGCGTTCGGGAGCGCGAGCCTTCCGCCACGAAGCACATACACAACCCCGGCGGCGCCGAGACCCAGAACGACCGCGAGCGCCGAGAACTTGGTTCCTAGCGCGAGGCCCAGCGCGACACCGGCACCGATGAGTAACCGGCGTGACGGCTTCGCGGTGTATTCCCAGACGAGGTAGCACGCGAGCAGCGTGAAGAGTGTCAGCCCGATGTCCGTGGAGAGGACGCACGAGAGCGCGAGCAGTGTCGGATCGCACACCGCGAAGCCAACCGCGCCAACGCCCGCGATCCTCGCTCCCCACAGCCGGTACGCCCACCACCCCGCGAGCAGCACCACTGCGCACCCGATCGCGAGGTTCACGCGTCTGGCCGGGTTCAGCAGCTCACTTGGCGCACGACCGGAATTAAAGAGGAACGCGTTCCCGACGTGCCAGTGATTGTCGTCCGTTTCGCGTGCGACATCGTGCGGGTACGGCGGTGCGTCACCGAGTGCGAGTGGCGCGGCCCAGAGCAACTTCAGAAGCGGCGGGTCTTCGCGGTTGAGTTTGAAACTGCCGGTGGCCCAGTAGGAATACCCGGCCGCGAGGTGAACCGGTTCGTCGAACGTCGGACCGTTCGCGGCAAGGAACCGCTCGCCGCGGCACCAGAACCACGCGACGAGCGCAAGACATACCGCGACGACGAAAAGGCTGCGCGCGTTCATGCCGAAGCTTAGAACGCGGCCCGGTAGATGCCGAGGATTTCGACTTCACTCTGCGGCATCCGCGGGTTGACTCGCATCAGGCGTTTGATGCTGAACGCCTTCGTCGCGAAGCCGGGCAGCATGTCTTCGGTCACGCCGATGTCGCGGAGTCGCAGCGGAATGCCGATGTCCGCACGGAGTTGTTCGATCTCGCGAATGGTGGCTTCCGCGTTCGCGTCCAGCGTGCCGCGAATGCCGTCCGCACCCATGACGAGACCGATCTCGGCCGTCCGGCGAATCCGCTTCTCCAGATTGAATCGCATGACATAGGGGAGCAGCAAACCATTCCCCGCGCCATGCGAGACGTGAACCGCGCCACCAACAGGGTACTCCATCGCATGAACCAGCGCGACCCCAGAGTTCGAGAACGCGAGTCCGCCGAGCGTCGCGGCCAGTGCCATACCGTCACGCGCTTCGAGGTCGTTGCCGTCCTTTACCGCGCGCTTCAGAAACTGCCCGACCAGCCGGAACGTTTCACGTGCCATCGAGTCGGCCATTGGGTTGCTACCCTGATACACGCTCTTCTCGCCGCTCGGCAGCGGGAACTCGTCGTTGTTCACGGCGCAGAAGCCTTCGATGGCGTGCGTGAGCGCGTCGATGCCGGAATCGGCGGTCACCTTCGGCGGGCAACTGACCGTGAACAGCGGATCGACGATCGCGAACGCGGGCCGCAAGAACGGGCTGAGGCACGATACCTTGATGTGGTTCGCGGTGTCGGTGAACACGGCCGCCGCGGACACCTCCGACCCAGTTCCGGCGGTGGTCGGGATGCAGATCAACGGCTTCACCGGACCCGGGATGCGGCAGTCGCCGGTATAGTCGAGCGGGTCGCCGCCGTGCGCCAGAATCATCGACACGAGCTTCGCCGTGTCCATGTTGCTGCCGCCGCCAAGCCCGACGATCACATCAGGGTTGAACGCCTTCGCCGCCGCGACACATTCGCGGACCAGCTCCACGCCAGGCTCTGGCGTGATTTTGTCGAAGTGCGCGAACACCACGCCGGCCGCGGTGAGCGGTTCCGTGGTCTGGCTGAGCAACCCGGCTTTCACCAAGATGGCGTCAGTAACAACGAACGCGCGTTTCGCGTTGAGCCGTTCGCACGCTTCGCGGAGGTGAACGCGAACCGCGTTGCGGCCGAAGAACAGCGCACCGGCGGAGGAGAAGGACCAAGTTCTCATGTGAAGCGTGAGTGTGAGAATGAGAGCAAGACACAGAATAGGAGATAGTGTATGGTTAGTTGTGAATTGTCGGCGAACGCGCACGCTCGCCGACGGCTCGCGGCTAACTGACCAGACTCACACTCACACTCCGCAATTCACATGAGAATCGGCATCCTCACCGTCTCCGACCGGGCCAGTCGCGGCGTGTACCCAGACAAGAGCGGGCCGGCGATCATCGAGTTCTTGCGCGAAGTGCTCACCTGCGAGTGGGAACCGCGAACTCTCGTCATCCCCGACGAGCAGGATCAGATCGAGTCCACGCTGAAAGCGTTCTGCGACGACGAGAGTTGTTGCCTCGTCGTGACGACCGGCGGCACCGGGCCGGCGCAGCGAGACGTGACGCCCGAAGCGACCGAAGCCGTGTGCGAAAAGCTGCTGCCCGGCTTCGGCGAGTTGATGCGCGAGGTGTCGCTCAAGTCGGTGCCCACCGCGATCCTGTCGCGCCAGACGGCCGGCATTCGCGGCAAGTCGCTGATCGTGAACCTGCCCGGCAAGCCGACCGCGATCCGCGAGTGTCTGCTCGCGGTGATGCCCGCAATCCCGTACTGCATCGACCTTATCGGCGGCCCGTTTCTCACGACGAACGAGAATGTGGTGAAAGCGTTCAGGCCCAAAGTATGATCGCCCCTTCGGGACGAACGCTAAACAGGGGAGTGCGACATGCGCATCGCGATTGCATTGGTGTTGCTGTGCCCTTCGTTGGTGTTCGCACAGCCAACTGCGGCGCAGAAGAAGGAAACCGTCAAGTGGATCACGGCCCTTGAAGCCCCGAACGGCGGGTTCTACCTCGCCCCGCAAGACCCAAACATCGACGCGAAGCCCGTGCCCATGTTGCGCGCGACCAACGGCGCGGTTCGGGCGATGAAATACCTCGGCGCGGAAGTTCCGAACAAGGATAAGCACGCGGCGTTCGTGCTGAGTTGCTACGACCCGAAGACCGGCGGGTTCGCGGAACCGGGCGGCAAACCCGACGTGACCATCACCAGCATTGGCGTGATGGCTTCGGCGGAATTAGGCATTCCGAAGGAGAAGTTCGCGAAGGCGATGGACTACCTCAAAGAGAACGCGAAGACGTTCGAGGACGTGCGTATCGGCGCCGCCGCGGTCGAAGCGTGGGGCGTGAAGGACTGCCCGTTCGACCTGAAGGAATGGAATGAGATCGGCAAGCAGCATCCGGGCATGAAAGACGCAGCAGCCGAGGCGCTGAGAGACGGCGAAGCTCGGTCGCTTGGCTCCGTTGTGGCGTTCAATTTGCGACTCGGGCTGACCCGACGGGAAGAGTCTGTCGCAGATCATTACCTCGCGCTCGGTCAGAGGCAAGACGGCGGGTGGGGTAAGAAGGGCGAGAAGGCGTCGGATATCGAGACGACGTACCGCGTGATGCGAGCGATGGTGCTACATAAGGACAATCCGAAGGACAATCGGAAACACAAGTCGGCCGATTTAGCTGCGGTGCGAAAGTTCGTGGACGCTCACCGCAACAAGGACGGTGGATACGCGACCAAACACGGCGACAAGTCTTCGATGAGCGGCGCGTACTACTGCGTCATCGTCTCGAAGTGGCTCGACGATATGGAAGCAGCGAAGAAGTAAAGACATTTCGTTAGCCGCAAGCCGCAGACAAGCGCAAAGGTACGCGCTCGCCTGCGGCTTGCGGCTAACAGGTTAAACGACAGGCGTTCCAGCAACTTCCTTTGCCTTACGCGCCTTCTTCGCCTGGATGAACGAGTTCACGCACAGCCCGACAAACACCCCCGACAGCACCGTCATCGTCAAGCCGACAAGGACTGCCGTTTGCTCGAGGTCGAATTTCCGAAGGATTACCGGGACAAACCCGCCGACGGTGCCCAGTAGGCCCAGCACTGCGGTCGCGTGCATCGCGTGCTTTCGCGTGCCAGGAGCAGCGATGGCCGCAATCCCCGCCAGCAAGATTGGCAACCCAATGAACGCAGGTGACAAGGCCGAAATTTGGTACGGCTTGCCCCCGCCAAATGTGTCGGGAGAGGCGTAGGCAGTTACGCCAAGGGCACTCAGCAGAATGCCAAAAACGATCGCGTGGCCGGGCATTGTGGTTTCCTCTGGTTGAATCAGCCCGGTTATCTGTAGTCGGCCCGCTCCATTTCAACCAGCACCCGCGTTACCAGTTCGTCTGGTCCAGCGACGTCCACGAACCACGCGTCGATGAACAGGGACAGTTCGCCGCCGGGGAACCGGAAGCGGTTCAGCCCCACACCGAGCGATTCCCAATTGCCTTCGTGCGCGCCGCTGAGTTCGTGGATCGCGCTCAGCAAGCGGTCACGGGTGTCGTGGTCGTCGGAGGCGCAGATGTCGACACGCATCATTCCCACTCGATAGTCGCGGGCGGCTTGCTGCTGATGTCGTACACCACGCGGTTGATGCCCTTCACTTTGTTGATGATCGCGGTCGCGACGCGGGCGAGCAGGTCTTCCGGGAGGCGAGACCAGTCCGCAGTCATGAAGTCGTCGGTCTGCACACACCGCAGGCAGATCGTGTTCTCGTAAGTGCGGCCGTCGCCCATCACGCCGACAGATCGCACCGGCAGCAGCACCGCGAACGCCTGCGACGTCTTCCGGTACAACCCGGCCTTCCGCAGTTCGTCGAGGAAGATCGTGTCTGCCTTGCGAAGCGTGACCAACTTCTCTTCGGTCACGTCGCCGAGACACCGCACCGCGAGTCCGGGACCGGGGAACGGGTGCCGCCACACCACATCTTCCGGTAGGCCGAGTTCGACACCGAGCTTCCGCACCTCGTCTTTGAAGAGATCGCGGAGCGGTTCGATTAACTCGAAACCAAGTTCGGCCGGCAGCCCGCCAACGTTGTGGTGCAGTTTGATCGTCGCGGCCGGGCCGTCGATCGCGCCGCCACTCTCGATCACATCGGGATACAGCGTGCCCTGCGCCAGAAAGTGCGCATCCGGGATGCTCTTCGCTTCGTGCTTGAACACGTCGATGAACACCTTCCCGATGATCTTCCGCTTTTGCTGAGGATCGCTCACGCCCGCGAGCGCCGAAAGGAACTGCTCCTTCGCGTCAACGGCGTGGAGGTCGGCTTTGAACCAGTCGCGGAACGTGTGCTTCACCAGTTCCGTTTCGCCTTCGCGCATCAGGCCGTTATCGACGTAGATGCACGCGACCTGGGTACCGATCGCCTTCACGAGCAGCGCCGCACACACGCTCGAATCGACGCCGCCGGACAGCCCGCAGATGACGCGATTGTTGCCGACCTTTCGCTTGATGTCGGCGACCGTACTCTCGATGAACGCGGTCATCTTCCATGCGCCTGAGCAACCGCACACATCACGAAGGAAGTTCGCGAGGATCTGTCCGCCGTATGGCGTGTGCGCGACTTCGGGGTGGAACTGAAGCCCGAACAGCGGGCGAGACTTGTGCTTCACCGCCGCGAGCGGGCATGTGTCCGTGGATGCGAGCGCCTCGAAGTCACCGCTCACGTTCTGCACCTGATCGCCGTGACTCATCCACACGGTCGATTCAATCGGGTAACCTTGAAATATGCTGTTGCGATTCGTCACGTTGAGCGTGGCACGGCCGTACTCGCGGCTGTGCGCGGTCTGGCCCACCTTGCCGCCGAGGAAGTGACACGCGAGTTGCATTCCGTAGCAGATGCCGAGTACCGGAACGCCGAGGTCAAAGAGCTTCGGGTCGCAGTGCGGCGCACCGGGTTCGTACACGCTCATCGGCCCGCCCGAGAGGATGATCCCTTTCGGGTTCAGCTCTTTTACTCGCGCGGCCGAGAGGTCGTGGCGCACCACCTGGCAGAACACGTTCAGTTCGCGCACGCGCCTCGCGATGAGCTGCGCGAACTGCGAACCGAAGTCGAAGATCAGGACGAGTTCGTTTGTCATATGAGAGACCAGAAAACCGTTTCACCGCGGAGAACGCAGAGGACGCAGAGAGAAGACCTGAGAGTTTGAAGAGTGACCGTGTCCCACTCTCTTGTTTTCTCTCTGCGTCCTCTGCGTTCTCCGCGGTGAATACTCTTATTCTTTCTTCCCCAACTCCTGCGAGCGCTTCGTGGCGGCTTCGACGGCGTCCATCGTGGCGGCGCGGAAGCCGGCGCGTTCCAGCGCGTGAATCCCCGCGATGGTCGTGCCGCCCGGACTCGCGACCGCGTCTTTCAGCGCGCCGGGGTGCTGTCCCGTTTCGAGTACCATCTTTGCCGCGCCCATCACTGTTTGCGCCGCGAGCGTCTGCGCGATTGCTCGCGGGAGGCCGCACTTCACGCCGCCGTCGGCGAGCGCTTCGATGAACATGTACACGAACGCGGGGCCGCTACCGCTCAGCCCGGTGACCGCGTCGAGCAGGTTTTCAGGAATGTGGAACGCCTGTCCCACCGCACCGAACAACTTCCCGACGACGCCGATATCGGGGTTGTCCAGCCGCTTGCTTAACAGCGCGTAGCCCGACGCGCTGGCCCCGACCAGACATGGCGTGTTGGGCATTACGCGAGCGATTCGCGCGATCCCGAACCCGGCCGCGAGCGCATCAAGCGTGACTCCGGCCGCAATCGAGATCACGAAATGTCGCGGTTCCAGTGCCGCACGAACTTCGGTCATCACAGCGGGAACGATGTGCGGCTTCACGGCCACGATGAGCACGTCGCAGTGCGCAACCACGACGCCATTGGTCGGAACGGTTTCGATGCCGGTGGCGGCTTCAAACTTCGCGCGCATTTCCGGGTACGGGTCGGCGGCGCGACACCGCTTCACGTCGAGCAAGCCGGCCTTCACCCACGACGACGCGAGCGCGGTGGCCATCTGCCCGGCGCCGAGGAAGCCGACCGAGAGCGGGAACATGTCCTCGTGCGTCATGCGCCATCCTGCGAACCGGCAATAGGGGAAAGGATTCATCATATCGCGCGCCGGGTTCGTGGAAATGCTGGCTTCGGAACCCGCGCCCGTGTAATGTCTTCAAAACGAAGTGATGAGTGACGAGTGATGAGTGATGAGCCTGTCAGCTTGTCTTTACTCATCACTCATTACTCATCACTCATCACTCGTAAAGAAGAGCACTGCCAATGTCCGTCGACTCTCCCACCCCAACCGCTCCGCGAACCGGTTGGGCCAGCCTCAAAGACCTGAGCCGCTACCAGTGGTTCGTGTTCGTTGTCTGCTGTCTCGCGTGGGACATGGACTGCATGGACCAGCAGTTGTTCGTTCTCGCGCGGCGCCCGGCGATGACCGAACTGGTGCCGAAGGTCACGAAGGACGATTCGCGGCTCCCAGCGTTCACCGAGAAGCTCACGGCGCAAGCGGAGAAGGACAATAAGCCGAAACCGGACCAGACGCGGGTGATAGCCGCGATCCAGGCCGCCGACATCAGCGACGCGGCGACCTACGCCACGTCGTTCTTCATGCTCGGTTGGGCATTCGGTGGGATTGGGTTTGGGATCATGGGCGACCGCATCGGGCGAGTGAAGACGCTCATGGCAACCATCGGCCTCTACTCGATGTTCACGGGATTGAACTCGCTCTCCCAGTCCACCGCCGACTTCTACGCGTTCAGGTTCCTCACGGGAATGGGCGTCGGAGGTGCGTTCGCGGCTGCCGTCACGCTCCTCGCGGACACGATGCCCAACAACGCGCGGCCATTCGTACTGGGGTTGTTCCAGGCGTCATCGGTTATGGGGAACATCACCGCGGCACTCATCTCCATGTGGTTCGGATCGTTGCAAGAGAGCGGCGCATTCGCGGGCAAGTCGTACTTCGGGATCGAGGTGGTCCCGTGGCGGCTCATGTTCCTCATCGGGGTGATCCCGGGGTTCCTCATCGTCGTGGTGCAAGCGAAGTTGAAGGAGCCAGAACGGTGGTTGCAAGCCCGTGCGTCGGGCGAGAAGAAGGCCGGGTCGTACAGCGAGTTACTCGGCGACCCGCTCTGGCGCAGACACGCGATCCTGGGATTGATCCTCGCGCTGTCCGGCGTCATCGGGCTGTGGGGCATCGGGTTCTTCTCCCCGGACCTTCAACAGCACGTGGCCGAACCGCAGTACAAAAAAGAGGCCGCGGAGTTGGTGGCACAGCAGCAGTTGACCGGCCAGGAAGCAGCAGCGTTCACCACCAAATATGTAAACGGGCAGAAGGCGTATTGGGCCGGGATCACGTCGCTGGTGCAAAACACCGGGGCGTTCTTCGGCATCTTCGCGTTCAGTTACGTCACGTCGCTGCTCGGCCGGCGCATCACGTTCGGGATATTCTTCCTCGCGGCCGGCGCATCGACGGCGACGGTGTTCATGTTCCTCAGTCAGTGGTCGGACATCTTCTGGATGATCCCGCTGATGGGGTTCTTCCAGATCGCGCTGTTCGGCGGGTACGCGATCTACTTCCCGGAACTGTTCCCGACGCGGTTACGCAGCACCGGTACATCGTTCTGCTACAACGTGGGTCGCCTCATCGCCGCGGGCGGACCGTTCGCGCTCGGGTTGCTCACCAGTCAGGTGTACGCGGGATACGAACAACCGAACCCGCTGCGATACGCGGGCGTGACGATGTGTAGTATCTTCCTTATCGGGCTGATCGTGCTACCGTTCCTGCCCGAGACGAAGGACAAGCCACTGCCGGACTAGCGGGAAGCACGAAACTCGAAGAACGAAATCCGAAAGGAAGACGCGCGATGACGGTTCCGGACTGGTTGCAAACGCGAAGCGGCTCGTTGAAGTCGGGCGTGCGCCCGGAGACGACGTTCGTGATGCTCGAAGGGCAACCGCTGTACAAGTTGGAAGTGCGGCCCGCGAAGAGTACGTTCGCGTGCGCCGTGAGCAACACGGTCAACGGCAAGCGCCTCGACGACAGCACCGCGACCTACCCCACCGCCGACGCCGCGATTGCGGGCGGACTCGACCAGTTGCGTAACAAGTTGGGATGGTGAGGCAGTTCGTTTAGCCGCAACCCCGCAGGGTGCGCGAAAGCTCCGCGCACCCCCGCGGGGTTGCGGCTATACAAAACACCAACGCGCCTACCGATTCTTGATCAGAAACGTGATGCCACCCTTTGCGCCACTGGCCGACAGGTGCGCGGTCTGGTCGAAGCCGTATGCCTTCAGCACGCGCACGATCGTCTCGCCCTCCTGCTCGCTGCCCACCTCGAACACCTGCTTGCCCGCGTCGGTCACGGCCCACTTCTGGTTGATCTGCTGAACCTTCAGCGCGGAGTTGTCGAAGTTCCGCCCCTGAGCGTTGAAAGGTGCCCGCGTCGGCGCCTTCCCGTTAACGAGGAAGAACGTCAAACCCGACACACCGCCAAGCTTGCAGAACTCGGTGAATTTCGCGTCCTGCACCGTGCGCGCGGCGTCGCGCGCGGCCCACTCCGTCGGCCCAAACCGGCCCAACACTTCCGGCCCGGACGCGACCACCCATTCGGGGCCGTCTTTCCGCACTTCGATCCTGCGCGGGTCGATCTTCACCATCTCGCCGGTGAACCCCACGCCCGGAATCGGGATACCGGTTCGCGTCAGCGCGTCGATCTGGGCGTTCAGCAGCAGCAGCGCACCGCCGGGCGCGATTTTCGGTTGGTCGAGCGAAACGAACAGGTAACTCATCACGGGTTGCGTCGGTGTGCCGACCACGCCGACACGGTTGAACCCGTACTTCTGAATCACGGCACTCGCTTGCTCCGCGCCGCCTTTGTCGGCGCCAAAGTTGAACAAGATGTTGTTGTCGTCGCGCACGCACCACACGCCGCGAATCGCCTCGACGCGAGTGGTGCGGAGGTCGATCTGCTGTACGAACTTCGCGGCGGTGCTGGCCGCGGCGCCTGGCCCGCCCGCCAGAGCCACGTTGCCGCCGTTGTTCTCCTTCGGGTCCGGCGCACCGGTAACCGCCGGGCGCCCGTTGGTCAACCCGTACTCGATGACCGGCTTCGTTCCGCCGATAGCAACCCACTCCGTCGGGCGAAGTTCGCGCAGGACACGCGCCACGTCGCGTGCGATGCCTTCGTTGTCGCCGGTGTTCCGCAACACCTTCTGCCCGGCCCATACTTCCCACCCACCCACGACGCGCTTCACGCTCACGTCCATTGCGCTGAACGCGAGTTTCTGTTCCGGTTGCGGGAGCGGGATTTCGGAACCGGGTTGCTTGGGCATCGCGAGGGGCGCGTTAGCGACCGGGGGCTTCGCCGTCAGTGGCGGGAGCAACCCCGGCGGCGCCGGCGACATGGGGAACGTGGGAAGTGGTTGCGCGCTCGCGCCGTTCGTCCCCAGAATCACACCCAATCCCACCGCGACGATTCGCTTGCGCACGTGCCCGCCCCCGAACCAGTACGGATTCCGACTGTTCGGGTTGTATCGGCCTTGTGGATGGGGGAAGTTGAGGGGAAGAACCTCTCCCCCCAACCCCCTCCCCTAAGAAGGGAGGGGGAGAAAGCGGTGCGGCGGGCACCGCACCTTCTTCGGCCGCGAGCGAGCCGTTTCCGGCTCCCCCTCCCTTCTACGGGTCTATGAGGGTTCTCACTTCTTACCTTTCTTAGGAGGAGGAGGAGAGATGTCAACAACCCGAGTCTCATCAGCTCCTTTATACGGAGGATTCCCAGGGAGTGTCGATAAGGAGCGACCACCACTCCCTGTCTTACATGTAGGGTCAATCTCGCCACTTTCTCCAGTAGCACAGGACATGTTCAGAGCGGAGAGGTCGACCTCCAGTTCGGGGTCATCGTCCTCTTCCTCTATCTCCTCATATTCCTCTACCTCATTATCACCACTTGCTGTTGCAAGGTCGAAGGGGATATCTATAGTGAGACCGTTAGCATCAGCGTAAGCCATGTCCCTAGCGAACTGTTGCTTGAACTCTTCTACCCCAGGTCCAGTAACGGTAACCTCTACCCCGTTAAGCATCTGGTCCATGATCTTATACATCTGTTTCTGGGTAACTTTAGTTAACATTATTCTTTCCCCTTATCCAAGAACTTTTGCCACGCAACCTTGTCGTGTATCTTGAGCTTCTTACCTACAGCGGACGCTATCTTCTTGGGCTTACCAATTTGTTTCCCGTCCTTCGAGTAGCTTACACCATTAGTATCCCATAGTGTGAATTCGTCATAAAGACCTAGTTTGATTGCTTGCGGTACTAGGATAGAGACGTTCTTGTGTAGGGGAGGGGGTTGGGGGAGAGGTCTCTTCAAAACACGAGCGGTTCGGGCCACGCAAGCGGCACCACGAACACCTTGCCGTCACCGATGCGCCCGGTGCGCGCGACCTTCGGCACGGCCTCGCTCAGCGCCGCGGCCTGCTCGTCGGTCGCCCAAACGGTGATCTCGACTTTCGGCAGGTACGCAGTGCTGTACTCGGACCCGCGGTAACGATCGAGATAGCCTTTCTGCCGACCGTAGCCCTTGGCCTCGCGCACCGCGCAGGCGGTCACGCCAAGATCCGCGATCGCACGCAGCACGGCCTCCGCCCGGAACGGCTTCACCACGATCGTGAGTTGTTTCATTGAAGGGAACACCCGTCACGAACTACTGCTACTGCTAGACGAAGACCCGGTGCTGCCGAAGCCGCCGCGACTGATAGACGACCCCGAAGGAGCCGCCGAAGACGAGCCGATCGAAGTCGATCCGCTCCCAGTGCCGGAGCGGTACGTTGTGGTGGTGCCGCTTGTGCGGTAGCCCGAACCGCCACTGAACCACGAACTCGACCGCGAACCGGAGGACAAACTGTGCGCGATCAGTATCGGGAGCGGCGACCAGACGCCGTTGGTGTGGACCCACGGGCGGTGGAGGCGGTCGTAAGGAACGCCCGGTTCCGGGATCGGGCGCCCTTGTTCGTCGAGGACGCGGTTGCCTTGTTCGTCGGTCTTCCACTTCTCGGTGATCTTGTTCCCGTCCGCGTCGTACCAGGTGTGGTCCGGCGGCTCGTACCGTGGTCCGGTCGACGAACCGCGTTTGCCGCACCCGAGCGACGTGATGCAGCAGCCGGTGAGTGTCCACCCGGCCAGCACCGCGAGAGTAATCGCGCGCGACTTGCGCATGGAGTTAACCACCAATAGCCCGGACCACGATCAAACTGACACCGAGGATCACTGCGGCGACCATGACGCCGACCGCGACGTTCCCCTTGCCCAACTCCTCTTCGACGTGGAGTTTCGGAGTGATCCACTCGAACACCTTGAAGCCGAGCGCGAGCAGCGCGATGCCGAGCAGCCCGAAAACGGCCGCCGCGAGGAGTGAGTAACCGAACGCCTCGGCGTTCCAGTGTTCCGCGAACAACATCATAGTTGCACCGTGGACGTGAGAACCGGACCAGCGAACGGGCGTCACTGTACGGTTACCGATGCGGAATAGCCCGTGTCATTTTCGAGATTCGTCGGCCTTCGCGCTACTTCGCCTGGAAGTGACCGCGGATCTCTCGCAGCATGGTCATGGTGTACAACCCGGCGGTGATGTGCCCCGCGTCGAGCCAGACGATCCGCTGTTTGCCGGTTACCTCCCACAGCGCGCTCGCGGCCTTCGGTGGGACGATCTCGTCGTCCTTCGCCGCGATCATCAGCAGATTCTTGCCCTTCAGTTGCTCCGCGTAGGTGATCGGGTCCACCGGGGCGATGAGCCGCTTCACGATGAACTTGCCGCCTATCGCGTCGAGTACCTTCGTCACGTCCTTCGCCTTCGGGTGGTCGTAGTAGGCATCGACCAACCCGCCGCCGCCGAGGATCATGCACACGTTCTTGATGCGTGGCTCGTTCGCGGCCGTGATGCCGGTGAAGAAACTCCCCAAACTCGTGCCGATCATCCCGAGGTTGTCGGCGTTCACTTCCGGGCGAGCGGCGAGCCACGCGATTGCGCAACGGCAATCGAGTACGCCTTGCCGGATTCCTTCGAGCGTTCGCGTGAGATCGGCCGAAATGAGTTTCACCTTGCTATTGGGCGCACGTCGCTGATTGTAGTGCGGGAGCAACACCACGAGCGATGCGACCCCGTTTTGCGCCAGCCACATCGCCTCGGCGCGCGCGATCATCTGGTTCCCTTGCATGATGTCGAGAACGACCACGGCGGGAAACTTACCAGGTCCCTTTGGAACGAAGTATTCCGCGTGGACGGTGTTGTTCTCGGTGATGTCGGTGGTGAGCGGCGACGGGAACGTGAGGTCGTACACCGCGACGCCGCTGTTCCGCAGGTTGTAGCGGTCCGTGAGTTTGTAATCGCCCTTGTAGGCTTCTTTGAAGCGGTAGCCTTCAACGACCGGCGACTTCTCGGCATCGACGGGCACCTGAAGCGTGCCGGCGGTGTTCGCGGCGAATGCGGTGGGGCCAACGCACAGCGCGACGAGAAGAGCGAGTGGCGTGCGTGACATGGGTCGTGCTTCCGCGTCGTTGGGTGGAATGTGTCCATCGTACACGGACCGGGCGCGCGGCTCAATCGCGCGACGGGGGGTTTCTCATCAGCACGCGAGCTACAGTCGCGATTTGCCGGATGCGATGTCAGCCCCCAGCGAGACGAACTTCGCGTGGTTGGCGGGGATGTGATCCACATCGACAACTGCCGCGAGCAGCACGGCGGCGCTCGCGGCCATCGCGGTGAGGTCGTCGCGTGGCGGGACTGCGGCGAGGTGCGGCGGCGCGAGACTGCCGCCCGACCAGAACGCGGACGCGGCCAGACAGCCCGGGGCGGTGCCGTAGTCTGCGGCGGAAGCCGCGTCGCCGCACGCGCCGGTTCATCTCCGTCGGTTCCTTCACCCACGCGTCTGCGGTGGCAATCGCCTTTGCCGCTTCCGGCAACGGCTTCGGAAATGCGGAGCGCACGCACGCGAGCGCCCACCACACCGCTTCGCGCTTCGGGAGCGCCGCGGCCAGGAAGCGGATTGCGTCTTCGGCCATCGCCGGGTGCGCCTTGAGTGCGTCGAAGAACTCTCGCGGTGTGTGTGTCGGAGTGAGCAGCGATTTCGCCGCGCCCGAAAGTGCGAGCGACTTCGCGACATCGGCGGCGAACCTGGCGGGTCGGGGCGGCGATGCGGGAGTCGTCATGCGGCACCTCCCCGAACTTACGGGCGAGTTGGGGAGAATCTTTCGCGCGAAGCTCCCCCTCCCTGCATAGGGGGAGAAAGAGTGGCGCGGTCGAACGCCATCGCAGCGCGAATGTCTTACTCCCCTCTACAGGGAGGGGGTGGGTCTGCCCTCACCGCCGAATCACGCGTAGGTTTGGCATCTCGTCGGTGAACTTCTCAGCCGCGTCCGCGGTCACCTTCGTTGAGCCGACGTAGAGGGTGCGCAGTCCGTCCAGCACCTTCAACTCCATTAGCCCCTTGTCGGTGATCCCGGTCTTGGCCAGGTACAGCGACTGAAGCCGGTCCAGCGTCTTGAGCGTGGCCATGCTCTTGTCGGTGAGCTGCGGGTTGTCGGTCGCGTCGAACGATTCGAGGAGGGTGAGTTTTTTCAGGTACACGAGTTCCGCGTCGCTCAACCCGGCCTCGGGGAGGCGCAGGTCGCGCAGTTCCTTGCACTGCGAGATCGCGTTCACGCGGAGCGCGGTCATCACCGATTTGCCGAGGATCAGGCGCCGCAGGTGAGGCAAATCCTTGAGTGCCACGAACCCTTTCTCGGTGCATTTCGTGCCGTCGTACGCATCGACCGAGCCAATCTGCGGGGACTTCTTCAAAGCAAGCAGCGCGGCGTCGGTCCCGTTCTCGAACTTCGCGGAGACGCGGGCCGCAGCCGGCAGTTTCGGGTCGATCTCGGCCTTACCACCGGCCTTCACGACCGCGTCAATCGCCTTCTGTTCGTCTGCGGTCGGCGTGAGGTCCGCCGGTTGTGCCAATACAACAGAAACGAGGCCAATCGCTAAGAACGGGGTCAGCAAGAATCGCACGGGGTTCTCCGTCGGACGAGGTTGCGAACTGGATTCCGATGATTATACCCGCGGCGCACCAGAAGTTCCGTAGGTTGGGGGAACCTACCCACAACCCCTGTTAGGGAAGGAGATAAGAGCAGCTCGCGGCTTGGCGAGCGTTTCGGAAACGCAACTCGCCAAGCCGCGAGTTGCTCACGCAAGCGACGTGTTTCTCCCCCCCTTCCCTTTCGAGATGGTTAGGGGGGGTAGGTTCTTCCCTCGCGATCGGATAAGATAACCGAGGTACCTCCTGCCTCGCGTTCCCCTGTATCGGCCCGGAGCGGTCGCGGGGGAGCGTCTCGTTTCGTTTAGTATCTCACCCGGCGGTCTCCCTGAACACTCCGCGGAGCCGGACGATGCCGGATACCCAGCCGCAAACTGCACCGCCGCAGCCGGACTTAACCGGCCGCACGCTGGGCGATTTTCACATCCTGCGCAAGATCGGCGCCGGTGGCATGGGCCAAGTCTACCTCGCCCGCCAAACCTCCCTCAAGCGCGAAGTCGCCCTCAAACTGCTCCGCGGCGAACTGAACGCGAACTTTACCGCACTTGCGCGGTTCCAGGCCGAAGCACAGGCCGTTGCGAAGCTCAACCACCCGAACATCGTTCACATCCACCAGATCGGCGAAACCGACGGTCTGCGCTACATGGTACTGGAGTTCGTCGAAGGGCGCAACCTGCGCGACTACATGGTCCGCAAAGGGCCGCCCGATTTGCCGATCACGCTCAGCGTCATGCGCCAGGTCGCGCTCGCGCTCCAGAAGGCCCACGACCAGGGCATCGTTCACCGCGACATCAAGCCGGAAAACATCCTGGTGACGAAGAAGGTCGAAGTCAAAGTCACCGACTTCGGGCTGAGCCGGTTCTTCGCGGGGGAAACGCCGCCCACGAACCTCACGCAGAGCGGTGTCACGCTCGGCACGCCGCTGTACATGTCGCCGGAACAAGTGCAGGGGCATGCCGTCGATAACCGCAGCGACATCTACTCGTTCGGCGTGACGTGCTACCACCTGCTCGCGGGGGAACCGCCGTTCCGCGGGGTGTCCGCGTTCGAAGTGGCGCTCAAGCATGTGCAAGAGCAACCACGGATGCTCTCGGACCTGCGACCCGATCTGCCGGCCGACCTGTGCGGCATGGTTCACAAGATGATGGCAAAGAACGCGGACGACCGGTATCAGTCCGCGCGCGACGTGCTCCGCGACCTGCTGAAGGTGCGTGACGGGTTGGCGCTCACTCCTGCGAATCTCGCGCTGACGCAAGAAAACGGGAAACCGCGACCAGCCACCAGCGAGACGGCACTCGGGCTGACCAAGTCCAGCGCGACGCCCCTGGCCACACCGCGTGTGCAGTGGGCGTTGTGGCTGCTGGTCGCGTTCGCGTGCCTGGTCGCAACCTTCGGCGGCGTGGTACTTGCCATGGTTCTGCACCAGCCGGCCCCACACGCGAACCCGACCCCCGTGGAACCCGCACCGGGACTGCCCGACGTGCGATCCCCGGACAAACTCAACACGACGCGCGAGCGCGAGTTGATCCTGGTTCTCAACACCGAGGGCACGAAGCCCGACGACGCGATCAAGGCGTCGATCGAGTTGGGGTTGCTCTACACGAAAGAGCGACGTCTGCCGGAGGCCAACGACCGGTTCGAGAAGCTAAAGGGTCGCGAGAAGGAGTGGCGCGACCTGGTCGCGGCCCGCGCCGCCAGCGTCACCGGGCGCCTCGGTCTCGCTGTGGTACTCGCGCACGAGAACAAGCCCGAGCCGTCGAACAGGTTGTTCCTCGACGTGGTGCAGGAACAACCCCCGAAGTTCGGTGGTCCTGGCGTGCCGAAGGTGGATCGCTCGGTCGTCACCGTGAGCTGGACCCTGCTCCGCTACCCGGACCTGAGCTACGCCGTTTCGGACGCGCTCAACCGCAACGCCGCGAACCTCAACAAGACCAAACTCGAACCCGCCGCGCTGGAACAACTCCGCTCCCCGCCCCGCGTCGGGAAGAAAGATTAAGAGAAGCGGTGAAAGGGAGAGGAAGACAAGGGCGCAAGGGCATTATCTTATTCTCCCTTTCTCCCCTTCTCCCCTTCTCTTTCGGGGATTCTTCCAGCATCTCCGGCGCGCGGATATGATAGCGCAAATGAGCGACTACTTCTTCTCGACGCGGCCCGCGTACCCGTGGTCGGTTTATCCGCTCGGCCTCCCGGCGCTCGGTGTGGTCGCGGCGCTCCTCGTCATCTTCACCATCTGGACGTACTTCGGGCACCCGCAGGCCACGCGGCGGCGCATCTTCATCATCCTGACGTTGCGCATCCTCGCACTGATTGTCGTGCTCATCACCGCGACCCGACCGAGCGTCGGCGTGAACGAGAACCCGAAGCAACCGTCCGTGCTGCTCGTCTACGTCGATGTGTCCGAAAGCATGACAGTGAAGGACGAAATCGGCGGGCAGGCGCGCGCCGACGCGGTGCGCAAGATGATCGAGAAGTGTCAGCCGATGTTCGACGAGTTACTCACGGAACAAGGCATCAGCGTCGTGCTGTACAAGTTCGGCCCGCCGGACTTCAACGAGGCCACCAGTCGCTACGACCTCACGACCGCTTTCGACGCCAAACGGTCTGACTACGGCACCCCGCTCAACAAGACCTACGAACGGTGGCAAGCCGAACGCGTTCGCGCGGTGGTCATCGTCGGCGACGGTATCGACAACGGCGAGACATTCACCGCGACCTCCGAAGCCGCCCGCTGGGGCCGTCGCGGCGTGCCGGTCCACACGTTCCTGGTCGGTAAAGAGAGTTCTGTCGAGGGCGTGAAGGACGTCGTCGTGACGAGCGTGGAGTGCAACCCGTCTCCCGCATTCATCAAGGGCGAGGTGACCGTCACCGCGAAAGTGAACGCGTACAACTTCGCCGGTGCGCGAGTCACCGCTCGCGTGTTCATCGACGACGACCCGAAGCACACCGAAGAGTTCACGCTCGAACGCGAGCGCGGCAACGAATTGAAGATGCCCCTGAAGATGCCCGACAAGAAGGGCGAGATCAAGGTGAAGGTGCAAGTCGGCATCGAGAAGGACGGGAAGCTCGAACCGCTGCCGGGCGAACTGTCGCCGCTGAATAACTGGTCCGAAACGTACCTCACGGTGCTCAAGGAAGGCGTTCGCGTCCTCATCGTGGATCAGCTCCGCTGGGAGCAGACGTTCCTCCGCGACGCGCTCCGCAGCGAAAAGCGGTTCGACTTGTACGAGGTCATTCTTCAAGCCGATCAAACCGTTTCGCAGGACGCACGCGACCTGTTGAATCTCGAAGCGCAAGCCTACGACGTGGTCATCATCGGGAACGTGGGCGCCGGCACGCTGAACCGGGCCGCGCCGAACTTCCTCGCGGACCTCACGAAACTCACCACTTCAAAGGGCGTGGGCGTGATGTTCCTCGGCGGCGAGTACGCTTACAACGGCATCCCGAACGACTTACTGCCGATCGCCGGCGGGCCGATCGTGGACAGCCTCAGCCCGCGAGGCGACCCGCTCGTGTTCTTCCCCGCGGTGCCGAACCCAAACGGTTTGAACAAGATGTTCAAGTTGGTGCCCAAGCCGGCCGCACCGAAAGCCGGCGAACCGGCGCCGAAAGGCGGCAACCTATCGAAAGCGTCGTGGGACCAGATGAACAACTTCCGCACCGGAATGTTGCTCAACGGTCACAGTAAACTCGCGCTGCGGCCGGGCAAACTCGACACCGTCTTCGCGTGGACCGCGCGCCTCGACCCGGACAACAAAACACTCTCGCCGAACGACCCGAAGGCGCTCGCAGCCGGCACCGAGTTCGACGCGGCGATTCACGAGCCGCTTCTGGTCGGTTCGCAGCGTGGTGACGCGAACAAGGGCCGGTGGCTCGCGTTCGGCGCGTTCGACACGTACCTCTGGCGCAGCCTCGGTCAACCGAAGGAAAAAGACGGCATCGACATGCACGAGCGATTCTGGCGCCAGTGCGTACTGTGGCTCGCGTACCAGGACGAAGAGGAAGGCCAGGCTTACGCGCGCCCGCAGTCGCGGCAACTGAAGGTGACAGCGGAGCAACTCGTTCGCGTGGGCGTGAAGAAACCCGACGGCACCGACGACCCGAGCGCGCCGCTCACCGTGCGGGTGATGCCGCTCAATCCCGGTCAGCTCGAACCGAAGCCCGAAGACGAGAAGAAGGCCAGCACGCAGACCGTCCTCTCGGACAAGGACGGGCGGAAGATTCTGTTCCGCCCGCCGGCGCCAGGCGAGTACTTCGTTTCTGTCACCAGCCCCGCGAAGAAGCCCGACGGCACGCCCGAGTTAAACGCTGACGGCGCACCGAAGATGCACCACGCCACGGCGAAGTTCATCGCGATTCCTGATATCTCCGACGAGATGCTCAGGGTGAACGCGGACCCGGAGTTCCTGTCGCGGCTCTCGGTCCCGAACGGCGGCAAGGCGCTGCTGCTCACGGACCTGCCGATCTTCCTGAAGGAACTGAAAGCGGAGGTTCCGCCGGACTTGGGCAAGAAGCCCCGGTACTACCCCGACTGGCACCGGAACCGGTCGCGCGGGTTCCTGCCCCTGTGGCTGGTGGTGTTCACAACGCTCCTCGGCGCGGAGTGGGGGCTGCGCCGACTCTGGGGCATGATTTAGTAGACGCCGCTCGCGAAGCCGCACGCGGCGGAAAGTACACGCGGGTTTGGTAAACGGTGGGACATGCTTGTGGGTCGCGAGAACGATAACTTCGCCGTGCGCCCGGAGGTGCGGTGTGACTTCACAAGCGACACGGCACGCCCCGCGTTCAACGACAGCCGCAGGAACGACCAGTTGCTATTCGGGTCGGATCTGGAGGTATTGAGCGATCTTGTAGGACAGCACTCCTTAGGAGGGGCCAATGAATAAGATCGTGTTTTCCGTAATTTGCCATTGGCAGGAGGAGTCGATTTACGGGAGTGCCTGTTATGGCTGACATCACGATTCACCAGTGTCAGTGTTGGGCGTGCGTCGGCGGCGAGGAGCATCCCGATCGGCAC
>CAMDQN010000024.1 GCA_945905925.1 Singulisphaera sp. GP187 | reverse complement strand
AGGAATCCGTTCTCGAACGGGTGCTGCCCCATCCGAGCGGCTAATGGCCGTGCGTCTGCCGGTCTCCCAGTCCTCTTCTTCCGGCAACCACGTCAACCTGAGGCGACCTCGGGCCGTTCCACGCTGCGCAGAGAATATTCAACTACGTTGTGGGCACGGATCGAGGCACTTGGCGCGGAATAACCGCGCCCGCAAAAACGCAATTCGCGCAATTTCCGTCACCACCTAATTAACCCGTTCCACTTCTCGCCCCACACTTCCCCAACCGCGCGCCGGTGGGCTTCCATTTCGCCGCGTCCGTCGGTATCAATCACGCGCCGAACGGACCACGCTGTAGTATAAACATGTATACAAGACTCGCGGTGAGCAAACTCGCATGTCCAACGACCCGCTGACCGACCGCCTTCCGCCCCAAAACCGCGACGCCGAGCGCGGCGTCATCGGCGGCATCCTGCGTGACCCGGAAACGCTGTACACCGTGCAGCAACACATCGTCGCGGACAACTTCTACTTCGACGCACACCAGAAAATCTATCAGGCGCAGTGCGACCTCGCGACCGAGGGTCAGCCCATCGATCTGGTGCTCCTCTACGACAAGTTGCGCAAGAACAAACAGCTCGAAGACGTGGGCGGTCAGGCGTACCTCGTCGAGTTGTGGGAAGCGGTGCCGACCGGGGCAAACGCGGAGTACCACGCGAAGCTCGTGAAAGACACCGCAATGGTTCGTGGGCTGATCCATGCGAGCAACGAGATCCTGCGAGACTCCTTCGACCGCACGCAATCGGCCGACGAACTCGTGTCGTCGGCCGAGCGCAAGATCATGGAGGTCGCGAAGCAGGGCATGGTCGGCGAGACGAAGTCGTTGACCGAGATCGTAGGCGAGGCGTTCACGCGTCTGGACTCGCGGATCGGGAAAGACAACCTGTCGATCAGCGGCCTCGCGAGCGGCTACGTGGACCTCGACAACATCACCGCCGGGCTACAGAACTCCGAACTCGTCATCATCGCCGCGCGACCAAGTGTCGGGAAAACGGCCTTTGCGCTCAATGTGGTCCGCAACCTCGTGACTGACGGGGTCGCGAACGGGAACTCGCCGGTGGTGCTGTTCTTCAGCCTCGAAATGGCCCGCATCGAGCTGGCCGAACGTCTGCTCTGCTGCCAGTCACGCGTCGACAGCCACAAGGTGCGCAAGGGGCACCTTAACTCGGACGACATCCAGAAACTGATGGACGCCGGCGACGTGCTCAAGAAAGCCCGACTCTACATCGACGACACGCCGAGCCGCACCATGATCCAGATCGCGGCGAGCGCCCGCCGGCTCCACAAGAAACACGAGAAAGACGGCGGGTTGAAGCTCGTCGTGATCGACTACCTCCAACTTATTGAGCCGGAGAACCGCCGTGACCCGCGACAGGAGCAGGTCGCGCAAATCAGCCGCCGGTTGAAGTTCCTCGCGCGCGAATTGCTCATCCCGGTGATCGCGCTCGCACAGGTGAACCGCGCATCCGAAGACCGCCAGGACCACAAACCGCGGCTCTCCGACCTCCGCGAGTCAGGCTCGATCGAGCAGGACGCGGACACGTGCATGATGCTCCACCGGCCAGGCAAGTTCGACGGCACGCAGGACGACAATATCCTCGAAATCATCATCGCTAAGCAGCGCAACGGTCCCACTGGTGAGATCACGCTCACGTGGCGGAAAGAGTACAACCGCTACGAGAACTACATCGCCGATGTCGGCATGGGCGAAGGCGTGTAACGCACCGCGAGCGGCGAAAACGAGACGCGACCCGTACAGCGATTGACCACTTCTGTAGAACAAGCAACACCTTTACGCGAGTGGCGCTGACCGTTGGGACGGTCGCTCGCCTCCGGTAGGATTGGACGTGGGAATTGCGCCAAGCGACTCGCAAATCGGCACGGTTTCTTTCGCCTTCAATCTCCCAATCTTCCCAGAGGCATTCGGTGTTCTCTCCCGTTCTCCGCGCACGCCGCGGGTTCACACTGATCGAGTTGCTGGTCGTCATCGCGATAATCGCGATCCTGATCGGCCTGCTGTTGCCAGCGGTGCAGAAAGTGCGCGAAGCCGCCGCACGCATGAAGTGCCAAAACAACCTCAAACAGATCGGTGTCGCCTTTCATAACTACCACGACGCGACGGGAAAGATCCCGAACGCTTACGACGCCGGCACGGGGTTGAGTTGGCACGTCCTGATCCTGCCGCAGATTGAGCAAGAAAACCTATACAAGCGGTTCGACACGACGACCGCGAACCCCGCGCACACGAGCGCGAATCGCAACGACCCGAACGGGCTGGTCAAACTGGCCACGTATCTGTGTCCGTCTTGTCCGCTCACCGAACAGGCGTTCGGTGCGCCAAACAACACGAACGGAGACACCGACCGAATCCCGGGAACGGCCGCCGGTAGTCCGGCCGCGATCCCGCACTACTACGGTGTCAACGGCCCGCGCGGCACGCACCCGACGACCGGCGCGCTGTACCCAGTCGGCACCACGTTGCACGAGAACGTTCCCGTCGCCACCAGCGGGATGCTCCAGCGCGACGGCAACAACAAGCTGATCGACGTGACAGACGGCACGTCGAACACGCTGATGATCGCCGAGATGTCATGGGTGTCGGCGCAGTACGGGACGCGCTACCGGACGTGGGTGCGCGGCGGCGAGGAGTACGCCGGGGTCGTGGCCGGGCGGCCGTCGTTCGTGGTCAGCGGCCGGAACGTCACGAACGCGATCAACTCGATCTTCACGGCCAACCTGATCGTACCGTACAACGACATCCCGTTCGGGAGCATGCACAGCGGCGGAATGAACGCCGCGTTCGGCGACGGGTCCGTCCGCTTCCTCCGCCAGTCTATCGACATGCCGACGTACCGCTCTCTGGCCAGCAGGAACGGCGGCGAAGTCCTTTCCGCGAACTACTGACCTGGGGGAACCATGATCCGCTCGCTCGGCTTGGCCGCGTCGCTGTTCGCTGGCGCGGTGTTGTTCACCGGTTGTACAACGGACGAACAACTCCACGACGTTTCGGGAACGATCACCCACGACGGCAAACCGATCCCGAAGGGGTTGATCTTCTTCGATCCCGATGCGGCAAAGGGAACGACCGGTCTGCAAGGGTTCGCGAACATCGAGGGCGGGCACTTCGACACCGCGCTTCCTGGCAAAGGGAAGGGCATCCGCGGCGGCACGTACTCGGTCCGTATCCTCGCGTTCGACGGGAAGGAAGCCCCCGAGTCGCCGTTCGGCAAGGGACTGTTCCCCGAACACCAGTTCACGAAAGAGTTCCCGTCCCAGAAGCAGACCTTCGATTACGACGTGAAGAAGGGCAAGTGACGCAGGCGTGCGCCGCGCAGTAAACTGGACTCACGAACCGACGCGGAGGTTGAGCGGGATGGGGGTGGCTCACAGTTGAGGCAACGGAAGCCGTAATCGCTGCTCTCATCGGCACTCGCTTGCTCGCCGGACACGAGATGAGATGTTCGTGGAGTTCGTACCCGGCGGTGTGGTGGACATTACCGCGATTCCCTGACCGTCACTTCGCCAGCACCGCGGGCGCGGAGTTCTGCGCATGCTTCGCGTCGTGCCCGGTGTACGCGCCGAAGTCGTTGAAGAACAGCCGCTTCGCCAACCGGTAGAACACGTTCTTCTCCGGCACTTCCGCTTCCGGGTTGTACTGCGACGTGCGGACTGTCATCGCGTCCAACTCCGCCAGCGCCGTCTGCCGCGCGGTCGCGTCCTTCGCCCCGTGCGCTTCGACTAACTTCTTCAGCAGGTCAGGGCGCTCCAGCACGATGCACCCCCGCGTCGTTTCGGCCGCGAGTTTGCGGAAGTCTGCCAAGAACGCGGACTTCAAAAACTTGTCGCGGAGCGGGCGCGCATCGGTCGTTTTGTGAATGGACTCCGTGCTGAACTGCACGATCGGGCACGGCTCGATGTCGCCCCACGGGTTGATGTGGTGGCTGATGCCGGTCGCGGCCGGACACAGCGCTTTCCCCTCGCCGTCGTGGTACGCGTCGATGATCACGATCGGCTTCTTCGCGCGCATATCGACCACGAACTTCCGCGCCCGCAGCGCCTGTTCCGGCGTGAGGCACAGTGCCGAGTTCGGGTTCGGCCCCATCGGCCGGTAGACGTGGAACCACGTGTACAGCACGCCCATTTCGACGAGCCGGTCGATCCACTCTTCGCGCAGTAAGTCGTCGATGTTCGTTCGCGCAAGGCTCGTGCAGACGCCCGTGAACACGCCCGCGTCGAGTGCGGTGTGAAGCCCCTGCATCGTCTTGCTCAACACACCTGCGCGCCCGCGGCGCTCGTCGGAAATGATCTCCGTTCCTTCGACCGAGATGAGCGGCGTCACGTTACCGAGCCGCCACATCTGCTTCGCGCGCTCCGGCGTGATGAAGTGGCCGTTCGTGAAGATCTGGAAGTAGCAATCCGGGTGTTCCGCGAGCATGTCGAGCAAATGCGGGTGCATGAACGGCTCGCCGCCGACGATCCCGAAGAACACGTTCCCCATCGCCTTCGCTTCGCGAATGAGCTGGTGGAACGCTTCCGGCTTGATCGTCTCCTGCTTCATCGACACATCGACCCAACACCCCTGGCACCGCAGGTTGCACGTGTTGATGATGCTCACGTAGAGGAACGGCGGGAACACCTGCCCCATCTTCAGCCGAAGTTTGTGCCGGTGAACCGACAGCGCGCCCTTGAATCCCATGTTGTAAGCGAGTTTCCACAGGAGCCGTTTGTCGGTCTCCAGCAGTACGCGCTTGGCGAGTTTGAACGAAGCGAGCAGTGTCACGGCAGCTCCGAATGAGTAACGCGGTACCGCTAGTGTATCGCGCCAAGACCTGGGACTCACGACTCTGGCTACGAACAGCCGCCCTTCCCGGGCTAAGAATCGGTGTCTTGCTTTAGCCCCGGATGGGGCGGCTGTTCGTAGCCTGTGGGCGTAAGACCCAGGCGCTCGCGCCGCTTTTGCTTGCCCTCCGCGGTCCCATCCGCGACAATTACCTTAACCCTCCTCGAAGCTCTCCCAGCTTCGGCTGCCACCGGAGCCGCCATGCCGTTGACCCGCCTCGCGTGCGCTGCCATCGCGCTCGTCGCTGTTTCCCGCTCCGCTGAAAGCGCGGAGAAGGTCGATTTCGGGCGCGACATCCGACCGATCCTTTCCGACAAGTGCTTCAAGTGCCACGGCCCCGCAGTTCAAAAGTCGAAGCTCCGCCTCGACGACCGGGACGCGGCCATCAAGAAGGACGCGATCGCGCCGGGCAAGCATACGAACAGCGAACTCATCGTTCGCGTGCTGCTCGCGGACGACGACAAGGGCCGGATGCCGCCGGTGGGCGTCGCGGACCGGCTCACGCCGGATCAGGTCACGAAGCTGAAAGCGTGGATCGACCAGGGCGCGGAGTACCCCCCACACTGGGCGTTCGTGGCGCCCAGACGTCCCTCAATTCCGGTTAGTCGCGACCCGAAGGGGAGCGATCCGTCGCACCCCATCGACGCCTTTATTCACGCGCGACTGGCACAGGAAAGGCTGAAGCCATCGGCACAGGCGGACCGGGCAACGCTGATTCGGCGTGTGGCGCTCGACCTCACCGGGCTTCTGCCTTCGCCGAAAGAAGTCGAAGACTTCCTGAAAGACGAGTCGCCCAACGCATACGTAAAGGTCGTGGACCGGTTGCTCGCGTCCCCGCACTACGGCGAGCGCCAGGCGCGCCACTGGCTCGACCTCGCGCGCTACGCCGACAGCAACGGCTACACCATCGACGGCCCGCGACAAATCTGGGCTTACCGCGAATGGGTCATCAACGCCCTGAACGCGGACATGCCGTTCGATCAGTTCACTACCGAACAACTGGCTGGCGATCTGCTGCCGAACGCGACGCTTCAACAGAAGGTCGCGACCGGGTTCCACCGTAACACATCGTTCAACGAGGAAGGCGGCACGGACGCGGAGCAGTTCCGCGTCGAGCGCACGGTGGACCGCGCGAACACCACCGCGGCCGTGTGGCTCGGCCTCACCGCCGGCTGCGCGCAGTGCCACGATCACAAGTACGACCCCTTCTCGCAAAAGGACTATTACCGGCTGTACGCGTTCTTCGACAACTGCGACGAGCCGACGCTCCCGCTTGGCGGCCCGCCGGACCTCGAAAAGCAGATCGCGGACGTTCAGACAAGACTGGCCGCCGCACGGCTCTCGGGCAACGACGAGGAAGCCAAGAAGCTCATCGCGGAACTCAAGAAGGTTCAGAGCCAGGCGCCGACGACGCTCGTGCTGCGCGAGCGGCCGAAGCAGCGCCAGACGTTCGTGCAGATTCGCGGCGACTTCCTGCGCAAAGGCGACGAGGTTCAGCCCGCGTACCCCACCGCGATCAGCGCGGCAAGCGCGGGCAAGCGCCTGACGCGCCTCGATCTCGCGAAGTGGCTCACGAGCACCGCGAACCCGCTGACGGCGCGCGTGACGGTAAACCGCGAGTGGCAGAAGTTCTTCGGGCGCGGCCTGGTCGAAACGGAGAACGACTTCGGTCTTCAGGGTAACTTCCCTACTCACCCTGAACTGCTCGACTGGTTGGCGAGTGAGTTTCAGAACCCCTCCCCAACCCCTCCCCTAAAAAGGGAGGGGCTTAAAACCAAAGACGCGCCGCTTCGTGGCTCTGTCTTCTTTCCGACTCCCCCTCCCTTCTTAGGGGAGGGGGTTGGGGGGAGAGGTTCTTGGAGCCTCAAGCGCCTCCACAAACTGATCGTTACGTCGTCCACCTACAAGCAATCTTCTTCGATGCGCAAAGACCTCACCGAGCGTGATCCTCGCAACCTCCTTCTGGGTCGGCAAACGCGCCTGCGTCTCGAAGCGGAAATCATCCGCGACGCCTCTCTCTCGGCGAGCGGGATGCTGAATCCGAAGCTCGGCGGTCCGGGCGTGTTCCCGCCGCAGCCGAAGGAAGTGTTCGCGTTCACGCAGAGCAATCACCCGTGGGTGGAGAGCAAGGGGCCGGACCGCTACCGTCGCGGGATGTACACGTACATCTGGCGGCAGTCGCAGCACCCACTGCTGACCACGTTCGACGCGGCCGACGCGCAGGTCACCTGCACGAAGCGGACCCGTAGCAACACGCCGCTGCAAGCGCTGCACATGGCGAACGACCCGGTATTCGTGGAGTTCGCGAACTCGCTCGGCGGGCGCATCGAAGCGGAAGGGCCGCCCGATGACGCGGGTAAGATTAGCTTCGCGTACCGCGTGTGTTTCGCGCGCACGCCGACGAGCGCCGAAGCCCAGCGCGTGCAAGCCTACCTCGACGCGAAGCGCAAGGCCGACCCCAAGACCGCGTGGATCGCGGTGGCCCGCGTGCTGATGAACCTCGACGAGTTCATTACGCGCGAATGAGCGACTGCTTTGGTGCGTGTTCAGAACGTGTTTAGCGTCGGCCCCGGAGGGGCCTCGCGGTTTCCCTTACAACGGCGCGGTCTTCCGTGACTAACCATGCAACCACACGAAATTGACAGCGCCCTCACTCTGGCCCGCACGCGGCGACACTTTTTCCGCGATTGCGGCGTGGGCGTTGGCGCGATGGCGCTCGGCTCCATGCTCAGTCGCGACACACTGGCGAAGGAGCGGCACAACCCACTCTCGCCCAAGAAGCCGCACTTCCCCGCAAAGGCGAAAGCCGTCATCTACCTGTTCATGGCCGGTGCGCCGAGCCAACTCGAACTCTTCGAGCCGAAGCCGGAGTTGAACAAACTCCACGGGCAGAAGGTGCCGGAGTCCTTCACGAAGGGCAAACGATTCGCGTTCATCAAGGGCGACGCGAAGTTACTCGGTAGCAAGCGCACGTTTGAGAAGGCCGGCAAGTGCGGCATGGACCTCAGCGAACTGCTTCCGCACCACAAAGAAGTCGCGGACGAGATCTGCTGGGTTCGCGGGATGAAAACGGACGTGTTCAACCACGGCCCCGCGAAGTGCTTCATCAACACCGGCTCGCCGCAGTTCGGGCGCCCGAGCATGGGCGCGTGGCTCACCTACGGGCTGGGCGCGGAGAGCGATAGCCTGCCGGGGTTCGTGGTGTTGCAATCGGGTCCGCGCGGCCCGCGAGGCGGTGCGTCACTCTACGGCTCCGGATTCCTGCCGAGCGTGTACCAAGGCGTGCCGTTCCTCAAAGGCGCGAACCCGATCCTCGACCTCGCACCGCCGCCCGGCGTGGACACGAAGAAGCAAGGCGAGTTCGTAGACGCGGTGAACGACCTGAACAAGCTCCGCCACGACGCGACCGGCGACCCCGAGATTCAAACGCGCATCGCGGCCTACGAAATGGCCTACCGCATGCAGACCAGCGCACCCGAACTCATGGACCTTTCGAGAGAAGCCAAGAAGACACTGGACATGTACGGGGCGGTTCAGGGCAAGCCGAGTTTCGCGGCGAACTGTATCCTCGCGCGCCGGTTAGTGCAACGCGGCGTGCGATTCATCCAACTCTACCACACCGACTGGGACATGCACGGCGGCGCGATCGACCTGACCAAGCCGCTCGACAACATCTGTAAGGAAATCGACCAGCCGTGCGCCGCGCTGATTAAAGACCTGAAGCAACTCGGGATGCTCGATAGCACGATCGTGGTGTGGGGCGGTGAGTTCGGGCGCACCCCGATGGGCGAGAGTCGCGAGACGATTGGCCGCGACCACCACATCGACGCCTACACGATGTGGCTCGCAGGCGGCGGGTTCAAGCCCGGTGCGATGTACGGCAAGTCCGACGAGATCGGTTACAACGTGGTCGAAGATCAGGTTCACGTTCACGACCTACAAGCAACGATCCTCAACCAGATGGGAATGGATCACACGAAGCTGACGTACCGGTTCCAGGGCCGCGACTACCGGCTCACCGACGTTCACGGTAAGGTCGTGAAGGAACTCTTGAGTTGAAGCGCGGCTCGCAGCTCACTCCCCGCCTTCCACCGCGTCGAGCCAGACGCGGGCCGCAGCGTCACTCGGCATGCGCCAGTCGCCGCGCGGCGACACGCTCACCGAACCGACCTTCGGGCCGTCCGGCAGGCACGAGCGCTTGAACTGGTTCGCGAAGAACCGCCGCAGGAACACGCGGAGCCAGTGCCGCACGTCGTCCGGCGTGTACTCCTTCTTGAACTTCGCGTGCCGCGCCAGGAACAGAATCTTGTCCGGTTCCGCGCCGAACCGCAGGAAGTGGTACAGGAAGAAGTCCACCAGTTCGTAAGGCCCGACCGTCGATTCGGTCGATTGCGTGATGCCACCACTCGCGTCGGTCGGCAGCAGTTCCGGCGAAATCGGCGTCTCCGCGATCGCGAGTAAGGTGGCCCGCGCGGGGCCGTCGAACTCGTTCTTCGCGGCCCACTCGACCAGGAATTTCACCAGCGTCTTCGGGATGCTCACGTTCGGGTTGTACATGCTCATGTGGTCGGCGTTGTACGTACACCAGCCGAGCGCGAGTTCGGACAAGTCGCCGGTGCCAATCACGAACCCCGCGTTCATCAGCAGCGAGGTACGCACGCGAGCCTGCGTGTTCTCGAAGATGAGATCGTTGCGGTTGTCTTTCGCCAGGTGCAGCAGTTTCTCCGACAGCGAATCGACCGTTTCGTGGTCGAGCTTGATGCCAAACGGTGCGTGGCCGAGCGCCTTCATTTGCTCCAGACACATGGAGCGGATATCGATTTCGCGCATCTTGATGTTCAGCGCGCGGGCGAGGTCGTGCGCGTTCGTCTTCGTGCCAGCAGTCGTGCCAAAGCCGGGCATCGTGAGCGCGCGAACGCCGTCGCGCGGCACCCCGAGTTCGTCCATCGTCTTGCACACGACGATCAGCGCGAGCGTCGAATCCAACCCGCCCGACACGCCGATGGACACCGGCGGTTCGCCGACGTGCGACAACCGACGGCCCAGTGCCGCGATCTGCGTTTGAAAGATGTCACGGCAGCGGTCGTCAAGCGTGGCCGGGTCAGACGGCACGAACGGGTTCGCGTCCACCGCCCGCATCAACTTCGGTTCGCGTGCCGTTACCTCCAGGTCGAATGACAGCGTGCGGTACTTGCTCATCCCCAAATCGGCGACGCGGTTCGCGTCGTGGAACGTGTTCGTCTGGATGCGGTCGTGTAAGAGCCGGTCGAGGTCGAGGTCGGTGACGAGCAGTTGCTGCCCACGGCGGAACCGGTCCGACTCCGCGACCACCACGCCGTTCTCCGCGACGAGGCAGTGCCCGCCGAACACGATGTCGGTAGTGGACTCCCCTTCCCCGCACGACGCATACACGTACCCCGCGATACACCGGGCCGACTGCGAACTCACCAATTGTCGCCGGTAACTGGCCTTGCCGATGACCTCGTTGCTCGCGGACAGGTTCGCGAGGATGGTCGCGCCCATGATCGCTTGCAGCGAACTCGGCGCGACCGGCATCCACAGGTCTTCGCAAATTTCGACGCCGAGCGTAAAGCCGTTCATCGTGCGGCAGTCGAACAGCAAGTTGGTGCCGAACGGCACGCTCTGCCCGGCGCACGACGCGACGGAGAAGTTCGCGTTGTCGGCCGGGCAGAAGTACCTAGCGTCGTAGAACTCTTTGTAGTTGGGCAGATACGTTTTCGGAACGATGCCGAGCACCTTCCCCGCGTGAACGACAGCGGCGCAGTTGAAGAGCTGTCCCTCGATCGCCAGTGGCAAGCCCACGATCGCCACGCCGCGGTAAACGGCCGCGCCTTTCTCGATCACCTTCGCGAGCGCTTCTTCGGAGGCGCGTTGAAGCGACGACAGGTGAAAGAGGTCGTGACACGTGTAACCGGTCAGCCCGCATTCGGGGAAGACGAGGAGGTTGACGCCCTGACGCTCGGCCTGTGCCATGAGCGCGAGAGTACGATCGGCGTTGAATGGGCAGTCGGCGACGCGTAATTCCGGGCAGGCCGCCGCGACGCGAAGGAAGCCGTGTGTGTTCATCTTGGAAGTGTAGCCGACGACCACGCGGAGCGGCAGTCGTGCGGCCCGAAATGATCGAACGGACCGTCAGGGCTTCGATTTCAGATCGAAGTTCGCCTCTTGCTTCCCCGGTTTCAGGTCGGCCGTGAGCTTCGTTTCGAGGTTGTACTCAGTGGGGATCAGCGACTCGATCGGCATCATCCCCATCACGGGGTCCGGTTTTGTGGCCGGCTTCGAGGCGTTGATTCGGACCTTCTTCGGTCCCGCGGTGATCGTGACCAAATAGTGCCCGTTGACGATTTTCCCAGCGGCTGGGGTGACGCTCCCGTCCGGGGACTCGAAGATGATGTCGCCATCGACGAGGGGATGGCCGTCGAATGTGACCGTGCCGCTGACCTCGGCGGGCTTGGCGCCGCAGCCCGAACCGAACAGAAAAATGACCGCCGTCAGTGTGGCGGCGGCCGGAAAACTGCTTCGCATCTGTTTGCTCTGTGGTTAGTCGGAAGTGATCTCGCCGCCGTTGCGACTGCCCAGGGCCAGCCAGGTCGAAGGGGTGATGGTGTTCGAGTAGAATCTGACGGACGCGTCGGCCAGGCACACGTTCACGCCGCCCGTGTGGTTGCTCCGGGCAAGGGTGTACGCGTTCAGAACCGACGACGAGGCGCACGGGGCCTTCACTTTCGGCACGCAATAGCCCATCGGATTGTCGCCGACTGAAGAGTTCGGCGGGTAGATGGTCGAGAACTCGGTGCCGGCGTGAATCGAGTTCCAGATGCGCCCGCGAATGTCATGCGTACCGGTGTCCTGGTTCTGGAGCAGTTCACTCACCATCAGCGTGTTGCTCGTGCCATCGGTGATGCCGGTGATCGTAACTTTCGAGAACCCGTAGAACAGTCCGTTACGGTCGCGCCCGGTGGGGTCCGCGCTGGTCGTCGCGTAGTTGTTGCCCACACAGGTGATGTAGTTCGTGTGGAATCCCTGGCCAAGCGACGAAATTTTCGGACTGCTCGGGTCCGACGGGCAGACGAAGGACGACACGATAGCCGTCGAATAGACGCCGGTGACCGTCGATTGCCGAGCGGTAAGACCGGCCTGGAGTTGCGTGTGGAGGGAGTTCTGTTCCAGAGACGGAAGAATGAATCCGACCCAACAACTCCGGTCAAAGTCGAATCCTTGGCCGCCCTGCGGGTCGTTGTACCAGGTGAGCGCAGACGGCGCCGCGGTGAAGAACCCCCGCGGTTGGCCGGGCGGGAACATCCCGGTCTGGTCGTGCTGGTTGTGTAGCGCCAGCCCGAGTTGCTTGAGCTTGTTCTGGCAACTCATCCGCGCCGCGGCCTCGCGCACCTTCTGGACCGCGGGGAGGAGAAGCCCGATCAGGATCGCGATGATCGCGATGACCACCAGCAGTTCAATCAGCGTGAACGCTTTTCGGAATCGGAGAGGGTGAGACATGGATCTCCAACGCAAGAGGGATAAAGAACGGTCGAGATGGGCATTTCCCATTCGTCAGAGTGAACTGTAACCCTGCGCCGCTCGGCGCCCCTAGCGAAATCTTCACCGTTCCGACCGCACGAACTACTCCCAGCCCGCATCTTACCCCACCAGCAGCGGTTCGTCATGGCGTTCCCTCCGCTGCTATCTACCCCAGCCGCGCCCGTGCTTCCGCGACTTCGGCCTGCCGCATCGCGTTGAAGCGGGTCAGGTGTTCCGCGACCAGCGGCGACGGTTCCCACTTAGCGTAGCGCCCCCAGGTGCGTTCCGCGCGTGCGGCCTGTTCGCGGAAGTCTTCGGCGTACACGAGGCGGCCCTGCTCCACCAGTTTCACGAACAGCGGTTCGCCGTCGATGCTCTCCGACTTGTCCGCGATGACGAGCGTGTCGCCGCGCGCATACACGCGAACGTAACCGGGGATCGTCTCCTTGCCGGGCGAGTTGGAGAACTTCACGTTCGGGCGGTTCTCGGTCGCGGTCCGCTTGAACGCGGCGCTCACGGTGTCGCGGTGAACCAGTTTCCACCAGTAGCCGCCCGCACCGGGGAACAGCATCGTCGGTTCGAGTCCCGTCTGCGTGCGAAACAGATCGTACACGCGGCGCACACCGTCCGGCGTGACTTCGTCCTCGAACACGATCACGCGCGGCGGGATACCGAGCTTCAACATCTCGTTGAAGTACAGCACGCACTGGGCCGCGATGTCCCCGCTATCGACCCTGACACCGACGCGATCCGTTTCCGGGTGCGCGCGAATGACGCGGAGGGCGTTCTCCAGACCGACGGTTTCGGCGTCCACGAGATCGCAGAGCAGTGACGCAGTGCCCATCTTCGACACGAACCGGTCCATCATCTCGAACTCGGCCGCCGCGAGCGTCTTGTCGAACGACTGCGCCGCGCACATCATCTCGTGACCAATGGTCCCAATTGATCTGAACAACTCCGGGTACAGGAACTCCGCGGTGTCGTTGGACGTGAGTTGCGGCGTGCCTTCCGTTCCGGCCCCGCCGACGAAGCGTGCGAGCAGGAGAATGAGGTTGCACACTTCGACCGGTGCGGAGCGCAAACCGAACTCCGCGTCGCGCGGCGTGGCCTCGGACATCAGGCGGGCTTTGGTCGCCTGAATGACCGGTGCGAAGTATCGGCACATGGCGGATTCGGTGTAGGAAATCAGCCCGCCCGGCCCTTCGAACGTGAGACACGGCACGCCCGCGAGGAACGTCTGACCGCCAGCGAAACCCCATACATCAATGGGCAGTGCGAGAGCGTCGCCCGGCTGCGCGAGCACTGCGTCCCACACTTCCGCGGGGAACGCTTTCGTGTTGGAGTGGGTAGCGTACCACTGCTGTGACAACGTGATGTCACTGCGTTTCAGCGGGCGCTGAAACCACTGGCTGAGCATGGCTTCGTGCCCGGCCATGACGAGTCTGGAGTTCGCCCCCGCTTCGGGAAGTCCCTTGCGGAGCGTGAGCGTGTACGCGGCATGTTGGAGCGCGATATCCGGCACCGCGGACCACATGGTGCGCTTGTAGGTGTCGGTGCCGCCGAGCCACCCGCCGAGCAGGAACAGCTTGGCGTAAAATTCGTCGCGCATTTCCCGGCGCTTCACAGCGAACGGGTCGGTAAGCATGGGGCACTCTCAACGCCTGGCCGCTTGCGGCTTCGCGAGTCTCGCGAACCCACAAGCGGCGAACACAAAACTCAATCCACTTCCACATTCAACGACTGGATGATGCCACGCAGTACAGGTTCGTTTTGCTCGCGATCGAAGTCGCTCACCTGCGATAGCAGTAGCAACGGACCGGCGAACGTGTCCAGACAGCGCACGCGGCAGTTTGTGGCCGTGTCCACGGTGAGGAAGTCCGCGTTGTAGCCAATCGCGGGCTGACCGCAAATCGTCTCCATCACGTCTTCCCAGTCCAGTTCCTTGTACTCGCCCTTGAGGGCATCGAGGGATTGGTCCGCGAGTTCGCCGGGGTCGCGTGCCTCCGGTTGCAGCGACAACATGAAGAACGCGGTGTCTGGGCTGGACACGGCCACGGTCCAACCGCCGCCTTCGGGGTCGTCCCGCGTCTCGACGGTCCAGTTCGTCGGGTAACGGATCGCGATTCGGTCGCGTTCGAAGGTGTTCATGCTCGTCTCCGGGTTCGCCAATTCAGGCAACCCCCTCCTATGTCTCCCGTACCAACTGGTCAACCACACTCCGTGTCGTGCCGGTGTTGTTGAACGTTCTCAGTTGACGGTCAGTGCTGGAGCCGCCCTCCAGAATCTTATACGTGTGTTCGATCTCGTTGCGCGTGCCCAGTTCGTCGATCACGTCGCGCAGGAACCAGTCGATCATCTCGTGAATGAGTTCGCGAACCGGCACCTCCTTGTCCTTGCCCAAGTCCAGGAGCTTGCCGTCCAAACCGTAGCGCACCGCGCCACTTATTCTCCTCGATCAGTTCCGTGGGGTACACACGGAACGTCATGTTGTCGCGGCGGAGTTTCCACAACTTCGCTATCACCGCTTGGAACAGTGCCGCGATACACCCCGCCTCGTCCAGAGGCACACGCTCGCCTCCGACTTGCGGCTAACCAGGCAGCTTCAAATAGTAAGCGCCAAACACCAAACCCTGCTAGCGCGGCTCAACCAGGAACGTGGGCACAGTCGAACCGCCGCCCGCAGTCACGTTCACGAGTGTGTCTGTCGAGATGCGAGTCAGGCACCCGTGCATGAACGCCCCGAACGCCACATACGGGTTCGTGTCCAACATTCGATCAATCACCTGTAGCGAGTTGCTCTCGAAACTCGGATACGCCTCGAACGGCAATTTGACCTTCTGTTGCACGACATAGGGCAGCGCGATCGCGGTCTGAATCGCGTCGTCCCAGGCGCGCTGATCGGCCGTCCAGCCGAGTACGATGCCCTTCCCGCCGTAGTCGTCGTTCGGCTTCAGCACGAGCCGGTCCTTGTTGTGCGAAGCCCACGGCACCAGGTCGATTCCCGCGCCGTCGGGGCTCACCGTCTTCCGCGGTTCCATCACGCGCGTCCAGGGAATGTGCTTCGCGATAGCCGCGAGCTGTGCGGGAGTGAACAGCCCCGCGTTCCGCTCGTCGGACAGCACCGCCAGCGACGCCTTCTTGAAAAGAATCTTGCACCGGAACGTGTTCACCATGCACACCGCGTGGTCGCGAACCGCCTGCACGACGGGGTGGTCGATGCCACCGCGCTCGATCAACTCGCTGATGAGCACACGCTTGTAGATGAGCGTGATGTGGTAGTCACCAGCCATGAGCTTGCCGTCGCGGTACTCCACTTCGCGCGGATCGACAATGCGCGCTTCAATGCCCATCGCCTTGAAGTAGTCGTAGAAGAGGACGAACTCGCTAAACGTGGGCACCTCACGCCAGTCGAGGATCGCGATTCGTGGAGCGTCAGACGTGTTCCCCTGCCATCGCTTGAAGGAGTCCGTGAGGGCGTGCAGCACGCCGGGCTTCGCGGGGATCGGGTTCACGAGGAACCGGCGTTGGAACTCCTGAAACACCGGCAGCGCGTAGAACAGTTTCGTGAGTGCGTCCGAGTAACCCGCACCTGCGGGCGTCTCCGTATTGAACTCGGTAAACATCAACTCGTCGTCGGACGCGAAGAACGTGTCGAACCGGCTCGTCGGGCTGGGGTCGGGGAAGCCGGGGTCGATGTCCAACAGTTGTTCTTCCCAGTCGAGCAGTCGGAACTGTTGGCGGAAGTTCGGGTCCGCGAGGGCGCGGTGATACATCGCCTGGAACGCGGGGAGCAGTGTGGCAACCGTGTCGTGGAGCAACCGATACTGCGCCGGGGTGAGGAACCGCGGGCGCAGCACGGTGCAGACCGGTCGCGTTCCGAAGTGCAGTCCGCGAAGTTGCTGCGCCTTCTCCAGTGCGGTCTGCGAATCGGACGCCAGCGCCGCACCGGAGGCGAGTATGTCGTGATAGCAAGAGATCGCGTCGGACATGATGCGCTCCTGGCTCTTGGCGAGCGGGGCGTTAGCCGCCTGATTGCGACACAATCGCGGAGCACGAGCAAAGAATCAGGGGGCTTACGCCCGCCGCTCGCCAAGTGCTAGAACAGCTTACTCCATTTCATTTCGGTCAACTGCGGCTTGGGGTTCAGCGCACGGTCGATGACCAAGTCGGCCATGTGTTTTACGACCCACTCGAAGTATTCAGGCGTGAGCGAGTTCGCGTCCATATCGGGCGCGGGGTTCATGAAGTCGATCGCGTAGGGCACGCCGTCCTTGATGGCCCACTCCACGGTGTTCATGTCGTACCCGAGCGCGTCCACGAGTTTCAGGGAGTCGTCGATCACACACCTCTTCAGTGCCGGGGAGAGGTAGTTCTCGTCGGGGATGTACTTGCGGTTGTTCGTGTCGTAGGGCATCGGCAGCACGAGGTTGCGGCTCAGACACATGCACCGTACGTACTGGTCCCAATGGATGAACTCCTGCGCGATCATCGTGAGCAGCCCAGAGCCGTCGAAATAGCGGATCAGTTCCTCGACGCTGTGGCACACGTACACGCTGCGCCATCCGCCGCCGTGCGCATCTTTGAGGATGCACGGTAGCCCGACGTAATCGACCACCGCTTGCCAGCTCAGCGGGTATTCGAGGTTGCGAAGGCTCTCGGTCTTCACGATGCCGGGGACGTAGTCCTTGTTCGGCAGCGCCATCGTCTTGGGGTGCGCGAGGCCCAACTTCTTGCACAGCGACGCGCCGAAAAACTTGTCATCGGCTGTCCACATGAACGGGTTGTTGATGACGCTCACGCCTTCGAGAACCGCGTGCTTCAGGTAACTCCGGTAGTACGGCACCTCGTGCGAGATGCGATCCACGATGACCGAATACGGCACCTTCTCGTCCATCTTGGTGCCGCCGAGTTTGACGAACTCCGCGACGACGCCCGCGTTGCGCCCGTTCACCTCGTCGATGAACCGTGGCGGGAACGACCACTCACGACCGACGATCACGCCAACACGTTTCATGGATGCCTCTTGTAGGGTGGGTCCAGGCTTTGCGCAGCCCACCGTCTTTCGCGAAGCATGGTGGGCCTGCGCAAAGCCTGGACCCACCCTACAAAATCACCCACCCGACTAATCAATCGTGCCCGCCAATGTACCGGTTCACCATGTCGTACCAGACGGGCCAGTCGTGTGCCATCTCGTCCCATTCGCGTAACGCGTTGCCGATGCCCTTGCACCACAGTGTACCCGATAACTCGCGGTTCTGGTGCAACAGACAGTCTTCACGCCCGACCGCGAGGATGACGCTCTGCTCGCGCAGGCGGCCGAGGCAACGGTGAAGGGACAGACTCCACCAACGGTGATACGCACTGTGCAGGAGGGCCATTATCGCGTTGTGAAGAGAGGCTGTTCCGAGCGAGCACGCAAATGCACGCGCCCGACGGCATCGCAAACGCAGGTGCACCGCGCGGGCGCGGGCTGGGAAAAGGTGGGGGCGGGCGAACCGGAACGTCAGCGACTAGGGAGCCTGCACACGACCAATGCTTTCAACGTCCACGACATCCCTTCGCCCACCCCATCGCTGGCGCACCGGATTCGCCCAATCGCTTGGCGAACCCGGTGCGCCAGCGATGGGGTGAACCTCCCTACACCGCGGCGTGCTTCTCGCGGAGTTTGTCGAGGTACTTCTTGCTCTGTGCGGTCACGTCCCAGGCGTGCGGCCAGAAGCACAGATCCACACACCACCAGTCATGTGGCACGCCGGCCTTCAACAGCGCAGGCGCGAGCTTGTCGAAGTCCAGTTTGCCGGTGCCGAACGGGTTGTGCGTTGAGGTGTTGTGCTCGTTCAAACTGCCGTCGCTGTCGATCACGTGGACGTGAGTAATCTTCCCCTTGAGTTGCTCCAACAGTTCGAGTTCGCCGCCGGGCAACGTCTCCTTCGTGCCGGTCTGGTTCGCGCCGACCACGGCGCACATGTGCGCGTGACAGGTGTCGTACAGCACGCCGAAGTTGTTGTTCCCCTTCGCGCGCACCGCGTCCACCATCTGAACGATCTCGGACGGCTTGTTGAACGCGAAGCCAGGCTCGAACTCCCAGCAGATGTTCATGCCGTAGTCCGCGGCCATCTTGCTCGCTTTGTCCCACACGGACGCGATCCGCTCCAGGCCCTTCGCAGCACCGAGTTCCTTGCCGTCCTTCTCGAAGTAATCCGGGGCAATCACGCTATCGACGCGAATCGTCTTCACATCGAGGTCCGCGGCGAACGCGCACCAGCCGAGAAACGCGGTTAGGTAGGCGTTGGGGTTCTCGTCAACAATAGAGGTACCCGGGTTCTTGAAGGCCCACAGATCGACCGCGATGCCAGACAACGCCAACCCGTGATCCGCGATGGTCTTGCGGAGCTTCTGGCGGCTGGCCTTTGTCGGGTGCGACACTGGGCTGGGATGCGGCCCGAAGCTCCCCAGTTCCACGCCGTCGTAGCCCAGATCTTGCAACTTGTGCAAGATGACGTGGAAGTCGTTCGTGGGCTGCTCCTGGTTAAATAAATACGCCCAGGTGCCGATCGAGATGCGAGCCTTGGCCATGACGGAACCTCTGTTAACGTTGGGAGAAGCGAAGCGGTTATCGGGTGCAAGTGATTATAGCGAGCGTCACTCCAACCATCCGACCTCGACTCGGTCCGTTGCACCCACTATGTTCCTCTTTTCCCCATCGCGGGTCGGTTTGCTCGATGCTGACGCATTCAACAAACTAACGCGACAGGATGGAACACCGGGAGTTCGGTTCTAGCCCTGACTTTCGGCGCTGACAAGCAGTATTTGGAGACCACACGCCGATTTCACGCCCACGCGCCTGCCCGCCGTCATTCCACCTGACGAAATGTCAATTCTCGGCTGTCGGGCGCAAGTTAATCCTCCCAAACGCGAACTACTGGGAAACAGGTCGTGTCTGGTTGGAGTCGGCAGGAAAAGGAAAATGAGAACTATGAACACCATCGGTAAGATTCGCAAGACGACCGCAACTCGCACGCCCCCGCGTTCCGCGAAGCGCGTGGTCCTGGCTGGCCGCTTCGCTTTGAGCACAGTGGTGGCCGATCAGTTCCGCAAACTCGGCTGGGAGGTCCACACGGTCGCCGCGGACCACGACGTTCACGCGGTCGCTGCGGAAACCGAGCCTCACGCAATCCTGATTCCAGAACTCGCGGGCGAGAGCGGCTACCTCGCATGCGTGAAGCTCCTCCGCACGCAACCGGACCTGAAGGTCGTGGTTATTGGAACTGAGCGCACCGCGCGCCGCGAACGGTTCGCGGAGTTCGTGGGCGCGGAGTTCGTGACCGAATCTGACGGCGTCAACGGGTTGGTCGCGGCGGTCTGCTGACCGCCAGTTTTCAGTGTTCAGTTTTCAGTGAAGCCAATCGGCGTTGCTGCCCACTTCTCTGAAAACAGAACACTGAAAACTACTCCCCCACTTCAAAGATGCATTCGATCTCGACCGCGATGTTCCCTGGCAGCGAGTTGTGACCGACCGCGCTGCGGGCGCCAACGCCGTCCTCTCCGAACACGTCCTTCATCAGTTCCGAGAACCCGTTAATCACCTTCGGCTGTTCGAGGAAGTCGTCAGTGCAGTTCACCATGCCGTAGGTCTTGATGAGCCGCTTGACCTTGTCGAGCGAGCCGAGTGTTTCCTTGATGGTTGCGAGGATGGCGAGGCCGGTCTGGCGCGCGGCTTCCTTTCCCTGTTCCAGCGTGAACCCGTCCTTGCCGACACGCCCGGTGATCATGGTCTTGTCAGCCTTGAGCGGGCCGTGCCCAGACACGTACAGCAGGTTGCCGATCTTGACCGCGGTCTTGTACACCGCGACCGGCTTCGGTGCCGGCGGCAGGGTGAGGTGCAGTTCCTGAACGCGCTTCTCTGGGGTGCTGGCCACGGGTGAACTCCGGTTAACATGTTGCGAGCGACATGGGCATAGTGATAACCCACGAGGGGACGCGAAGCAAGCGCCGCCTTCCTGGGACCGCGGGCGGCCCGCCCGCGGTCCCAAGGGTCACGTCTCCGAAATCAGCACCAGTGTCGAGAACGGGGCAAGCGTGTACACGGTGCCCTCCGCGATCACGGGGCCGGTTTCGGTGATGTCGTCCGGACTTGGCAACCCGGTGTCGATTTGACGTCGCCAGCGGCGACGAGTCGGCGCGAGAGGAATGCGAAATGTCACCGGTTCGCTCCACGCGTTCATCGCGACGTAGAAGTCGTTGTCGATGTGGTAGTCGTGATCGTTCTCGCGCCCGGTGAACCGGCCGTCCAGCGCGAACGCCAGCGTCCGCGACGTAAAACCCCAGTCCGGCTGATACGGTTCCGTGCCGTGCCAGTGGATATCCGCTAACAGCGACGGCGCATTCGATCCCGTCTCGCGCCCGGTACGCGCGAAGTCGGTAAACGCCTGCGACGGATCGCTTCCGGGAGGCAAGCCCGCATCGCCCGGGCGCACCGGTCCGGCCGACGGGAACGCTTCCGCACTTTCACCGACCACAACCGACGGCTTGGTCAAAGGGAACGCGGGGAGCTCTCGAGCCACGTCGCCGCGCAGGAACTCGCCGACGAAGAACCGCCGGCGCCGCAACGCCGGGTGCCGCCTCCGTAAGTGAATCAGTTCCCGTACGAACCGCAGGAAGTCCTTGTTCTTCTGCGCAAGCTCCCAGTTCACCCAGGAGATTTCGTTGTCCTGACACCACGCGTTGTTGTTCCCGTTCTGAGTTCTCAAAAACTCGTCACCAGCCAATAGCATTGGCACGCCTTGACTCAGCATGAGGGTCGTCATCATGTTCTTTGCTTGGCGCTGGCGCAAGGCAAGAATTGTGGGGTCGTCGGTTTCACCCTCCGCGCCACAGTTCCACGAGTTGTTGTGGTTCTCGCCGTCGCGGCTCTGTTCGCCGTTCGCGTCGTTGTGTTTTTCGTTGTAGCTCACGAGATCGTTGAGCGTGAACCCGTCGTGCGCGGTGAGGAAGTTCAGCGAGTGTCTCGGCAACCGGCCGCTCCACTGATAGAGGTCGGCGCTGCCACAAATGCGGTCCGCGAGCGCAGGTGTCATGCCTTGTTCGCCCTTCCAGAACCGGCGCACGTCGTCGCGGTACTTGCCGTTCCACTCGCTCCACCGGCGCCCGAACGGGAATCGCCCCACTTGATACAACCCGCCAGCGTCCCACGGTTCGGCAATCAACTTCGTGTCCGCGAGGACGCCATCCTCGGTGATGCTCTCGATCACCGGCGGTTCCACCATCACGTTGCCCTTGCGGTCGCGCCCGAGGATGCTCGCAAGGTCGAAACGGAAGCCATCGACGTGCATGTCGCCGACCCAGTATCGCAGACACGTCATGATGAGGTCGCGAACGATCGGGTGGTTGCAGTTCACGGTGTTGCCACACCCGGAATAGTTCAGGTACTTCCCTTGAGCGTCCATCAAGTAGTACAGCTCGTTATCGAGACCCCTAAAGGAGTATGTACGCCCGCCATCGTTGCCCTCGCCCGTGTGATTGAACACGACATCCAAAATGACCTCGATGCCGGCCGCGTGCATGGCCTTCACCATGTCGCGGAACTCGTGAGTCTGACCGTACTGCTTGGCGCTGGCCGCGAACGCGGCCTTCGGCGCCGCGAACGCGACCGGGTTGTAGCCCCAGAAGTTCGTCATCTTCTCGCCCGTCTCCGGGTTGAAGAACGGGCAGTCGCACTCGTCCCACTCAAAGACGGGCATCAGTTCGACGGCCGTCACGCCGAGCCACTTCAGGTACGGAATCTTCTCCACCAGTCCGCGGAACGTGCCCTTGTCCGCGACGCCACTGGACGGGTCGCACGTGAAGCCTCGCACGTGGACCTCGTAGATGACGGAGTCTTCGTACTCCGTCAGTGGCGGTGCGTCGTCTTCCCAGTCGTAGCGCGTGCCGCGACGGAACAGGCTGCGGCGACTGGTGCGCTGCGGGTCCGTTTCGCACGTCCCGGCCCACTCCGCACCGGCCGAGAGCATCGCCGCGGACGGGTCGAGCAGCAGCCGGGACGGGTCGAACCGAGTCCGCGGACCGTGCGGGCCGTCCACACGCCAGCCGTAGCAGAACGCTTCTGGGAGATCGTGAACGCGGATGTGCCAGTGGTCGCCGGTGCGGTTCTTGCGCGCGTCGAGCGGCAGTTCCGCAAGCGGCGTGTTTCCGCCCTCAGCCGGCAAAATGACGAGCGTGACGCTATGACCGTGCCGGCACAGCAGCGCGAAGTTCGCGCCATCGGGCGTGAGCGACGGGCCGAGCGGGAGCGGGCGACCGCGACTGGTGCGGAAAGGCGTCATGAACGGACCCCAGAGAGGAATCGCAACGCGATTACGGGTACGGTTCCGGGGGTTCGTGGCAAGCCGGTTTCGGCTGTCGCGCGCCTCGCGGCGGTGGTACAATTACACCATTCGCAGTCCACAGAGCAACACAGATGACGCGGAACGCGAGCAGACTGGTCGTCGCACTGCTGGTGTTCACCACCGCGGCACGCGCCGACGAGAAGCCGACCATCGACGACGTGAAGAAGGCTTGGAAGGCGAGCCAGGACGCGCACAAGTCGTTCCGCGTCGAGTGGGTCGCGACCGTGACCATAAAGGCCGGCGCTCTCGATTATGTACCGGACCTCAACAACCCCGGCCCGCACCCACCCAAAGACACCGAGTACAAGGCCGCGTGCAGTTTCGCTTCCAACGGCGATAAGGCCGCAGCTTCAATCGAGGGTTCGATCTATCGGATGACGACGAAGACGTGGCACCCGGCCGCCGAAGCCATCTACTTCGACGGCAACAGCTGCGTGCGTGTCGATCCGCTCATCTTCCCAGGTTGGGCACAGGTGAGCATTGGAACGGGAAAGCTCCCGCTCGGTACTGGCCTCAATTCGTACATCAACGACCCGATTCTACGCCTCTACCGACCACTTGGCGGGGGCGCGTTCTCGGATTTTCCTTTCGAGCAGTTCAAGCCGTCCGGGCGCACCGAGAAGATTCGCGGCGCGACGTGCATTGAGATCGCCCGCAAGAATCCGCCCGCAAATCCCGATCACGGGCACTGGCTATGGTGCGACCCAGAGCGCGGGTTCCTTCCGGTTCGCGCCCGACAGCGGTACGGCGACGGCTACGACTTGGACTGGGAGTACCGCAAGGACGCCGCCGGGCAGTGGGTGCCGACCGGTTGGCAGTACACCAGCCTGAACGGAAAAGGCGCGTTGCAATACACCGTGAAGGCCGAGGTTAAGAAACTCGACTTCGCGCCCACGTTCGCAGCCGATGCGTTCGCCCCAAAGTCACCGGTGTCGAGCCACGTCGTCGTGTACAAAGACGGCGAGAAACAGGACGAGTACCTGATCCGGCCGGACGGGAGTAAGCGCGCCCTGCTGGCGGCAGAGCGGAGTAAGAGCTACGAAGAGGTCATCAAGACGAACGCCGACGGCACGCCCTATGCACCCGCGAAGAAGTGAGGGAGCGGCGACGCCCCGACCGTGGGGAACTGCTCGCGGTTACGCGGGTGTCTGTCGGAGGGGCTTCGCAGACCCGCGAAGCCGCAAGCGACTTACCCGCACTTGACTGGCTCTCGTTCGCGACCCAGACTCCGGTGCTATCCTTCAGTTCGCAAATCCTCCTCGCGGGCGAAAATTCACAAGGATAATCAGGTGCCGGCAACAATCAACACTCCACCCACAATCCCGCCCCGGCAACGCGCCGAGCGTACGGAGGTGCTGGCGGCCATTCTCGACCCGACGCGGCTCCCGACGGCGCCCGCAGTGGCGCTCCAAGTGGTGAACGCGGCATCCCAACCGGATTGCAAACCGACCGAAATCGTCGCGCTCCTCACGCTCGATTCGGCCCTGTGTGCAAAGCTCCTCCGGGCCGTGAACTCGTGCATCTACGGACTTAAGCAGCCGATCGCTTCGGTCGCGCGGGCGGTTCACGTGCTGGGTCTGAACACGGTGCGATCGCTCGCGCTGGGGTTATCGCTCCCGTCCATGAAGATTGGGCGCGGCGCGGACCAGACCACGCGAGACTACTGGATGTCGTCGGTCGGCGGAGCCATTATCGCCCGCGAACTGGCCGTCCTCACGCGCCGCCCGAACCCGGACGACGACCTCGTCGCGGGGTTGCTCCGCGACCTCGGCGAGTTGCTCCTACGCCAGATTTACCCCGACGCCTGGCTCAAACACGTCGCGTATTACGGCGTCGGATTGCTCGAAGACCCGTGTGGTGCGGAGATCGCGTCGTTCGGAATCGATCACGCCGATGTCACAGCCGAGATCCTCAAACAATGGAAATTGCCCGCCGACATCGTGGAACCAATCCGGTACCACCACCAGCCGACACTGCTCGCGGCCGGCGGAATGGCGCAGCAGAACCGCGCCGAGTTGCTCCAGTTCGCGAGTTACCTTATTCAACTGGACCACGTCGCTCAGAACCCGGCACTCCTCGATCGCGTCCTGAACACCGCGAAGGACCGGTTTCACCTGCCGCGCCCGGCGCTCGTAGCGTTTCTACAGACCGTCGCGCACAAGATCACAGCGTTCGCGACCGTTCTCAATCAGGACATCGGTCAGTGCCCGGACTACACGGCGATCCTCGCCGCAGGCGCGGCGGAACTCGTGAACCTGACCGTGGAGAGCAGCCGCAATCGCATGAACGGACCCGTTTCCACTGGCGTGACCGTGCGCCCGGTCAAACCTGAGCGAGCGGCAACGAAACCCAGTCTCGCTCCCCCCGCCTCGGTCCCGCGATCGGCCCACGACTCCACCGACAATCTTCCCGCGTTCCGACCCGAATTCGCTGAAAATCTGCCCGAGAACGGGTGCCAGTTGGGGAGTTACGAACTCCAAAGTCTCCTCGGTCGGGGCGCGATGGGCGTGGTATTCAAAGCGTTCGAGCCGAGTTTGAACCGGTTCGTGGCGATCAAGATGCTCGCACCGGAAGTGGCCGCGTCGCCGGTCGCGCGCCAGCGGTTCGCGCGCGAGGCCCGGGTCGCGGCCTCGATCCAGCACGAGAACGTGGTGGGGATTCACGCGGTTTGCGAGGCCGCCGGCGTGACCTACATCGCGATGGAGTACGTCCGCGGGAACTGCCTGGAGGCGCAGATCGAACAGCGGGGGCCGATGCCGGTGCTCCTGGCCGTCAGTGCCTCGCAACAGATCGCGGCGGGGCTGGCCGCCGCGCACGCGAAGGGCATCGTCCACCGCGACATCAAGCCGGCGAACATTTTGATCGAGGAAGACACCGGGCGGGTGAAGATCACCGACTTCGGGCTGGCGCGTGTGGTCGATGACGCGAAAATGACCGTCGATGGCACCCTGATCGGCACCCCATTCTTCATGGCACCCGAAGCCATTCAGGGTGAAAGAGCCGACACGCGGTCCGACCTGTTCAGCCTCGGCGGGGTCTTCTACCACGCGGTTACGGGCCGCGTCCCGTTTCCGGGCCAAACCTTGGTGGCGGTGCTTAACGCCGTGTGTTCGAAGGAGCCAGTCCCGCCCGGCCAGTTGCGCGCGAACCTCCCGAACTGGATCGACGAGATGATCATCCGACTGCTGCACAAGGATCCAGCCTCCCGCTACCCGGACGCCGCGTCCGTCGCCGCGATCCTCAGCGAGTATTGCTAACGATCCGCGCCCGGCACTGGTTTTGCGATTCGGGCGAATCCGGTGAAATTACGTTCTCACCGTTGCCATTGCTCACCCACTTCTCCTACGAATACAAAGCACGGTTTGCCTCTTGACTCGCGACGCCGACCCTACATCACAACGTAGCTCGGGTGTGCGATGCCGGTCGATCCAACCCTACAACCGCCCAGGAAGAACCGCGCGACCCCCGCGCCGCAACCGCTCGCGCGCCGGCGGTCGATCCTCGTGGCCGAGGACGACGACGTGGTGCGCGAGTTCGTCCGCATCGTGTTCGAACAAACTGGCTTCGCGGTCACCACCGCCCCGAATGGGCGCGACGCTGGCGACCTGTTCGCGTCCGACCCCTCCGCGTTCGACCTTGTGCTGACCGACATCGTCATGCCGTTCGCCACTGGGGTGGAGTTGGCCGCGCGGGTTCACGCCTTGCGCCCGGAACTGCCGGTCCTGTTCATGTCCGCGTTCCCGGGTCCCGGCCTCACGCCAGAACCGCTCCCACCCGACACACCACTTCTGGAGAAACCATTCACGGTGGCGTTCTTGCTCGAATTGGTTCACGCCGCGTTCGGCACCGCCTGATGCCGACCGTACTGTCGCAGGGTCCGCGCCACAGGTAAGATGCACCACGCGACGACTATTCGTACTCCCGCGCGAGGGCGTCATGGCACGATGTGACGACGGCTTCGACCCACTCAGCACCGCGAGTGAGATTCTGACCGACGCGCTGCGTCTCGGCGGGCGCGCCACGGGAACCACAGATCACGCGGGAACCTATGCCCTGCTCGCCTGCGCGGTCCGGTACGCGCGCATGATCCCCGGGCTTGATGATGGCGCTGACTTTCACCTCGAACGCGCGCTGATGCGGGCCGAAAGCGAGGGAACGGGCGAACCGGAGGATCAGGCCGATACGCTACGGGAAGGGATCGAGCAGTTGCTCGGGCACGGCGAACCGGACGACGAAGACCCAATCGCACCGCTCACCGCGTCGAAATCGCTCATCAACCGCGCCATCTCCATCGGCGCCCCGGCGTACAACGCCGGCGACCACCAGGGCTGTTACGACGTCTACTCCTGCACCGCGCGAGTGATCCTGGCGACGCTCGCGGTGCTCCCGGACCCGGCCGCGGACCGGCTCCGCGCCGCACTCGCGGAGTGCCTCGAAATGGACGACCCGGACTCGCAAGCCTGGGCCATGCGTTACGGCTTCGACGACGTACTTCAGATGTCCACAGTCAACAGCGCAGTGCCGCACGAGGTGCGCGATCTGCTCTCGGTGGCGATTTCGATCGGCGCACCGGTATTCAACGCGGGCGACCACCGCAGTTGCTACGAGACCTACGCGGGCACCGCCCGCTCGCTGGTGGACGGCAACGCGCCGGAGGCGGTGAAGGATGTGCGCCGCGCTCGCGGACGCGGAACGGAACGGCAACCCGACCCGCCAGGCGTGGATCATGCGCGAGGCGTTCGACGAGTTACTCGGCGCCGAAGAGTAAACGATACGAATCAGCGACCCCTTCGGGTTCGCCGCTAAACGCCTCTATAATCTCCTTCTAACGCCTTCCCCTCTCCCTCCACTCGTTCCAGGAGCGAACCTCATGCGCCTGACACGCTGGGCAATGGCGACAACCATCGCCGCGATTGTGGCACTACTCGTTTCGAACACCCAAGCCGAGGAGCCGAAGAAGTTGAAGTACCCCGACACAAAGAAGGGCGATGTCGTTGAAGACTACCATGGGACGAAGGTCGCGGACCCGTACCGGTGGCTCGAAGACGACGTGCGCAAGTCCAAGGACGTGGCCGACTGGGTCGAAGCCGAGAACAAGGTCACGAACGCGTTCCTGGAAAGCATCCCGGAGCGCGAGGCGATCAAGAAACGCATCACCGACATCTTCAACTACGAGAAGATCAGCGCGCCGTTCAAGATCAACAACCGGTACTTCTTCTTCAAGAACGACGGCCTCCAGAATCAGAACGTGCTGTACGTGCAGGACACGCTCGACGGCGAAGCCAAGATGCTGATCGATCCGAACGCGTGGACCAAGGACGGCACGGTCGCGCTGAGCGGTCTGGAAGTGAGCGACGACGCCAAGTTGATCGCCTACGGGACCGCCGAGTCCGGCAGCGACTGGAACGTGTGGAAGGTGCTCGACGTGGCCACCGGGAAAGTTCTGAGCGACGAACTCAAGTGGGTGAAGTTCAGCAACACCTCGTGGACGAAAGACAACAAGGGCTTCTACTACAGCCGCTTCCCGGAACCACAAGCGGGCGCCGCGTTCCAGAATCTGAACGTGGACATGAAGCTCTATTACCACAAGTTGGGCACACCGCAAAGCGACGACAAATTGATCTACGAGCGGAAGGATAACCCGAAGTGGACCGTCGGTGGCGGCGTGACCGAGGACGGCAAGTACCTCCTCATCTCCATCGGCGACGGCACCACCAGCCGCAAGGTCCGCATCAGTTACCAAGACCTGAGTGACCCGACAACCAAGATCGTAGACCTGATCGACAACCACGAGGGCAAGTTCAACTTCCTGGGCAACGACGGCGGCGTGTTCTACTTCCAGACGGACTACAACGCGCCGAAGTATCAGGTCATCGCGATCGACACCAAGAACCCCGACAAGAAGAACTGGAAGACGATCATCGGGCAGGCAAACGAACCGCTCGATAGCGTGGATCTGGTCGGTAACCGCTTCATTTGCAGCTACCTGAAGGACGCGAAGACCGCGGTGAAAGTCCACGAGGTGGACGGCAAGTTCGTGCGCGACGTGGCTCTTCCTGGGATTGGCACCGCGAGCGGCTTCAACGGTAAGCGCACCGACACGGAGACGTTCTACACGTTCAGCAGTTTCGCCACGCCGACGAGCATTTACCGCTACGACCCCGCAACCGGCGAGAGCAAACTGATCCGCCAGGCGAAGGTAAAATTTGACCCCGCGATGTATGAAGTGAAGCAGGTCTTCTATTCGAGCAAGGACGGTACGAAGGTGCCGATGTTCATTGCTCACAAGAAGGGCATCAAGTTAGACGGCACGAACCCAACACTGCTGTACGGCTACGGCGGGTTCAACATCTCGCTGACGCCCGGTTTCTCGGTCTCGCGGTTGCAGTGGATGGAAATGGGCGGCGTGTACGCTGTGGCGAACCTTCGGGGTGGCGGCGAGTACGGCGACGCGTGGCACCGCGCCGGCACGAAACTCCAGAAGCAGAACGTGTTCGACGACTTCATCGCGGCCGGCGAATACTTGGTGAAGGAGAAGTACACCTCGCCGAAGAAACTCGCGATTCAGGGCGGGAGCAACGGCGGGTTGCTGGTCGGCGCGTGCATGACGCAGCGCCCGGACCTCTACGGCGCGTGCTTGCCGGCGGTTGGCGTGATGGACATGCTCCGCTTCCAGAAGTTCACCGCGGGCCGGTTCTGGGTGGACGACTACGGTTCGAGCGACAACAAGGACGACTTCGAGTCACAGATCAAGTTCAGCCCATACCATGTGCTGCTGAAGAACGGGCTGAAGGCGTATCCGCCCACAATGGTGACGACGGCGGACACAGACGACCGCGTAGTCCCGGGTCACAGTTTCAAGTTCGCGGCAGCGTTACAAGCGAACCACACCGGCCCGAATCCAGTGCTAATCCGCATCGAGACGAAGGCCGGTCACGGGGCCGGCAAGCCGACGACGAAGGTGATCGAGGAAATCGCCGACCAGTGGGCGTTCCTCGTGAAGACGCTCGACTTCAAGCCTGAGATTGGGAAGTGAGAGAACAGCAGTAACGTTTAGCCGCAAGCCGAAGGCGAGCGCGGCACGCAGGCGGCTGGGGTGACACCCAGCCGCGCTCGTTTGGTCTGCTGCCGACGGGAGGAAAGCCCATGAACGAAAAGCAGTGGCGTGCGGCACGAAATCCAGAGAACCTGTGGAAACACAAGCCAGTTCAAGGCGATCGCAAGCGGCGGCTAGTCGCGTGTGCATGCGCTCGACGGTTGCTCCCGTTTCTGTGGAACGACACACGAGCGCGGGTACTCATCGAGGCGTGCGAGCGCCACGCCGACGGTACCAAACGGGACGCTCCCAATCTCTGGAAGGAGTTACTTGCCGCTCGCCGTGCGCTGGTGTCGCTCGCGATAGAGGCTCTCCAAGAGCCGGGATATCGCCGACACTACGCGGTTATGGCCGTTGAGTACGCGGCGCACGGCAAAGCCTCTCACGTCTCGGGGATTTTCACATTTGCGCCTCTCGCGCTCCGTGGCCAGCAACTCACACCCGGCGTTACGGAAATGGCAGCCCAACTCGCGATCGTCCGCGACATCTTCGGGAATCCGTTCCGCCCGGTTACCTTCTCCCCTTCGTGGCGCACGGACACCGCAGTGTCACTCGCTCGCGGGATGTACGAATCGCGTGAATTCAGCGCGATGCCCATTCTCGCGGACTCGCTTCAAGACGCCGGTTGCGATAACGACGATGTGCTGAACCACTGTCGCGATCCGCAGCAGGTTCACGTTCGCGGGTGTTGGGTGGTCGATCTCGTGCTGGGGAAAGCGTAACGGCGCGAATGCCGGACCGCACTTCGGCGTCTATTAATGACATCCCCACACGCTGCCAGGACAATCCATGCCCGCGAACACGCCCGACACCGACGCCATTGCCGCGAAAGCCGTCGAACTCATTAGCGCCGGTATGGTCGTCGGACTCGGCACCGGCAAAGCCGCGACCGCGTTCATTGAAGCGCTCGGCGCGAAAGTGCAAGCCGGTCTCCGCATTCGCGGGTTGCCGACATCGGAAGTGTCAGCAGCGCTCGCGACGAAACTCGGCATCCCGCTCGTGACGTTCGACGATGTCGATTACCTCGACGTGTGTGTGGACGGAGCCGACGAGATCGACCCGAACGGCGACCTCGTCAAAGGCTACGGCGGCGCGCTCGTGCGTGAGAAGATCGTGGCTGCGTACGCACGCAAGTTCGTGGTACTCGCGGGCGCGGAGAAGGTTGTGTCGGTGTTGGGCGCACGCGGCAAACTGCCGGTGGAAGTGGTATCGTTCGCGCTGACACCGTGCCGCAAGCACCTCGAACGGATGGGGTTCCCGTCGCAACCGCGCATGAAGGACGGGCAAATCATCGTGACCGACAACGGAAACTACATTCTCGATTGCGTCACGACCGCGATCACGAACCCGGCCGAGACGGACACGAAGATGCTCGCGATCCCCGGCGTCGTCGGCACCGGGTTGTTCGCGAAGATGGCCCACATAATCATGATTCAAGCGGAAGACGGCAGCGTCGAAGTGCGCCAGGGCAGCGCGGGGTGAAGTCTTGCTTTCGGAGCCGCGACCGTCTGGGAGCGGGTACCGCCGCGTTCCCTGACGGTTACGGCTCCGATTACCCCGCGCGGAACACCGCGACGGCTCCCGCTCCGCTGCCGGCTGCGAGTGACTTGTCGTCCGCGGACCACGCCAACACCGACGCCTCTCCGGTCGCGAACTGGAACTCGCCCACCTGCGCGCCCTTGCGGTTTGTCGGCTGCCACAGCAGCACCTTTCCATCGAGCGCCGCCGAAGCGAGCAGGAACCCGCGATGCTGGTACGCGAGAGCGGTCAGGTTCGCGTCCTCATCGTGCCCGGCCAGCATTGTCGGCTTCGACCCTTCGGGACCGTTCGCGCTAAACTGACAGTCCCAGATGCACACCACCGGGCCGCCGCCGGTCGCGAGGTAGCGCGAGGTGAAGTCCCACGCGAGTTCCCGCACCTTCGTCTTGTAGCCCCACATCTGGAGGTCGCGCGACGCGTCGTAGTACCAGAAGTGAACCGTCGAATCCTGGTTGCCGTGCGCGAAGATCTTCCCGTCGGGACTCCACGCCATCGCAAGCGGCGACCCCTTCCACGCGAGTAACTTCGTGGGTTCCGCGCTCGCGAGCGGGTCGTAGGTCGTGGCCGAACCGTAGGCGAGCAGCGTAAGGTGATTCGTGCCCGGTCGCCACTTTAGATCCATCACGGTGCCGGCCTGCGGCGGAAGTTCGCGCACCAGTTCGCCGGCCGCGGTCCACACCTTCGCCTTCTTCCCAGCAGCGGTCGCGAGGTACTGCCCGGACGGGTGCCACACCACCTTCTCCGCCCACGACGCACCCGCGTCGAACGTCTTTGTTTCTTGCCCCGTTGCGGCATCCCAGACGCGGACCTTGCTGTCTTGCCCCACCGACGCGAGGAGCGAACCGGTGGACTGCCATGCGAGCGCCGCGGTGCCGAAGCCGTGGCCCTTCAGTTGGTGGACCGGCTTGCCGGTGTTCGCGTCGAAGATGGTGATCGGCCCGCTGACCGCAGCGACCGCGAGCCGCGAAGCGTCCGGCGACCACGCCACGCCGATGACGTGGTCCGGTACCGGCGCCTGCCACACCGGGCGGAGCCGGTTCTCGGACTTACTGAAAAGGTTGATTCGAGCCATGATATCTTTGTAGGGTGGGTCGAGGCTTTGCGCAGGCCCACTATTGCGATAAAAGGAATGGTGGGCCCGCGCAAAGCCTCGACCCACCTTACAAGATCACACCAAGCAACTCTTGAAGCCCTCCGTGAGCGCGTCACGGTCGAGGTTGCGACCGATGAAGATCAGTTTGTTCGAGCGCGGCGTCTTGCCCCACGGCTTATCCAACTTGCCGTCGAACAGCATGTGAACGCCCTGGAACACGAACCGGTTCGGCTCGTTCTTGATCGACAACACGCCCTTCATGCGGAAGATGTCCGGCCCCTTCACCTGAAGCAACTCGCTCATCCACTTGTTCAACTTCTTCGCGTCGAGTTCGCCCGCAACCGTGATGCCCACGCTCGTCACCGACGAATCGTGAACGTGGTCCGGCACTTCCTCCTCGTGCAACTTCAGCCCGTGGGTCTTGTGTTCGTGTGGGTGGTCATGGTCGTGATCGTGTTCACAGTGGTCGTGTTCGTGGTCGCAGTTCGAGTGATCCTTCCCGTCGTGCTCGTCGTGCTTGTGGTCGTGGTCATGTTCGCAGTGGTCGTGTTCGTGATCGCAGTTGGAATGGTCCTTACCGTCGTGTTCGTCGTGGACGTGCTTCTTCGCGTGCTCGTGCTCGTGGTGGTCGTGTTTGTGGCCACCATCCTTGAGGAAGTCGGGTTCGTGTTCGAGGATGCGGTCGAGGTCGAAGCCCTTCACGTTGAGTACGCGATCGAGATTCAATTCCGCGTTCTTCGTGCGGTGAATCTTCGCGGTCGCGTTCATCTTGCGCATCATCTTTTCGAGCTTCTCCAACTCGTGCGTCGTCACGAGGTCAGTCTTGTTCAGCAAGATCACGTCCGCGAACGCGATCTGCTCCTGAACCTCGTGCGCATCCCAGTGTAGCAGAACGTGCTTCGCGTCGACGAGCGTGACGATACCATCGATGGTGGTCTTCGCCTGCACCTCGTCGTCCATGAAGAACGTCTGCGCGACCGGCCCGGGATCGGCCATGCCGGTGGTTTCGATCAGGATGTAGTCGAACTTGTCGCGGCGCTTCATCAGGTTGCCGAGGATACGGATCAGGTCGCCGCGAACGGTGCAGCAGATGCAACCGTTGTTCATCTCGAAGATTTCTTCTTCCGAGTTGATGACGAGGTCTTGATCGACGCCAATCTCGCCGAACTCGTTCTCGATGACGGCAATCCGCTTCCCGTGGTTGGCGGTGAGGATATGGTTGAGCAGCGTCGTCTTCCCGGCACCGAGGAAACCGGTCAGCACGGTGACGGGCACGCGGTCGGTCGCGGTCGCGGGCATGAGTGAGGCTCCTGTTCGTGAATAGGTGAGCAGGGGAATTGTACCAGCCGCGAACCCAGCGCGAAGGTCGGGAACCGGAACGCCCACAAAGAACCTGGGGCTTACGCCCCTGGCTACGAACAGCCGCCCTTTCAGGGCTCAAGACAGAAAACCAAGTGTGCTCTTACTCTTCAGCCCTGGAAAGGCGGCTGTTCGTAGCCAGGGGCGTAAGCCCCAGGTCTTGAAGCGAAACGGGAACGCCCGGCCGGGTTTCCCCTGCGCCGGGCGCTCCGCCAGCGGAACGGGCGGGGAACAACCCCGCCCACATTCGTAACGACAGAAGGTGGGTGGCTTGCGCAGGCTACTCGTGCCGCAGCGCTTCAATGGGATCGAGTTTGGCAGCGCGCCACGCGGGGTACAACCCGAAGACCATGCCGACCAGAACGGACACGCACACGGAGACGAAGATCGACCCGACGTGCAATTTGGCTGGCAATCGCATCTCGGATGTGAGCCACGAGGTCGAGCGAATCACGTCCCAGAGGGCCGGCACACAGTACACCGACGCGACCCCGATCACCGCGCCACACAACCCGCCGACGGTGGTCTGCACCACTGCTTCGACGAGGAACTGCATCACGATGTCCTTCCGCTTGGCGCCCAGCGCGCGGCGGATACCGATTTCGCGGGTCCGCTCGGTCACGGTCGCGAGCATGATGTTCATAATCCCGATGCCGCCTACGAACAGCGAGATGAACGCGATCACCCCCATCAACATCGTAAACCGGCTCTGCGCGCGTTCGGCCTCCTCCAATTTGTCCAGCGGCACGGTCACCGCGTAGTCCTTTCGCGGGTGTTTCTTCTCGAGCATCGCCTTGATCTCGTTGCCGACAGCCTGCACCTTCGCGCGGCCCGCGGGCGTATCCACCTCCGCATTCACCGTGAGCGTGACTTGACTGTACTCGACCTTCTCGGCGCTCCGCGAGCCAGCCGAGCGCGCGAAGATCACTTCGCCAAACCGGCGCCGGCTGGTGCGGATCGGGATGTAGATGTCGCGGTTGTAGTCTTCCGCTGCCTGGCTCCCGCCAGTCCCACCGGTCGGCATCCGATCCTTCAGGACGCCGACCACGACGAAAAAGTGCCCTCGCATCCCCACCGTCCGCCCGAGCGCGTCCTCGTAGGGGAACAGCTTGTCGGCCGCCTCCGCGCCGAGCACGCAATAGTTCTCCAAATCGCTGTCGTCGTTGTCGATCAGGAACCGGCCGCGAGACAGTTCCAGTTTGTTCACCACTTGGTAGTCGGGCACGGTGCCGATCACGCGTGCGTTAACGAGCCGCTCAAGATAGCGGGCCTCACTCGGAAACACGCGCATGGGCACGATCCGCGACACGTCGGCGTTGGTCGTGAGCGTGCTGAACCGCTCCAGATCGTCGCGGACGAGACCGTAACTGGTGACGAACCCTTTTGAAGCTGTCGCCGAGTCATCAGGCGGTTTGGCGCTACGAACTATGATGTTCGTCGCGCCCTGACGCTTGATGTCGTCGAGCGCGTCCTGCATCGATCCTTCGCCAAACGACATGAGCGCGATGACGGAGCAGGTACCGATGATGATGCCGAGGACCGAGAGGACCGAGCGGAGTTTGTGAAGCCAGAGACTCTTGACCGCGAGCGACACGCTGCGCTGGAGCTTCGCGGTGTTGGCCGCGAACGGCAGGTGCGCGGCCAGCCCGGTCGCGAACACGATGGCGACGAGCGCCGCGAACAGCGCCGCCCCGCCTGTCGCGATGAGGAGCAGCGTTCCGCCGGACACGCCGAACATCAGCCCACCTCCAGGACAGTGCGGGAGTCGTTTCGCACATCCGATTCGACGCGCCCGTCACGGAGGCGCACCACGCGCCTGGCCCATGCCGCGATGTCGTTCTCGTGCGTCACCATGATGATCGTCTTGCCGGCCCGGTTCAGTTCGCGAAGCATCTGCATGATCTCGACGCTCGTCTTGGAGTCGAGATTCCCGGTCGGCTCGTCACCCAGAATCAGGTGCGGGTCGTTCACCAAACTTCGAGCGACGGCAACTCGTTGCTGCTGCCCGCCGGAGAGTTGCAGCGGTCGGTGGTCGAGGCGGTCGCCGAGGCCGACCAGTTCCGCCAGTGCGACGCACCGGGCCTTCGTCTTCTCGTCGAGTTTGATGCCCTGGTAAAGCAGCGGCAGTTCGATGTTCTCGACCACCGTGTACTGCGGGAGCAGGTTGTACGACTGGAAGATGAACCCGAGGTAAGTACTGCGGACCTCCGAGAGTTGGTCGTCGGACATCTCCGACACGTCCACGTCGCCGAGGTAGTACTTCCCGCTGGTGAGCCGGTCGAGACACCCGAGTACGTTGAGCAGCGTCGACTTGCCCGACCCGGACGGCCCCATCAGCGCAATGAAATCGCCTTCATCGAACGACAGGTTTAAGCCCTTGAGGACGTGAACGGTCTGCGTCCCCATGTAGTAGTTCTTGACCAGATCGACGACGCTGACGATGGCAGGCATCAGGGAAGCTCAAGGTGGCAGAAAACGAAGGGGGAATAGACGTTTAGCGTCGGCCCCGTAGGAGGCCAGCAGGCGTTCTGGGTGGGGGTATGGTATCTCAAGGCGCCCTTCGGGTCCGACGCTAAACCTCGCTACTGTCCTGTGCCTTCTGGCTGTCACGGCCCGCCGCCCGGCGGGCCGCCGCCCGCGCCTTTCTTCTTGCCGCCCCCGCCGGTCTTGCTGCCGGGGGTGCCGCTGCCGCTCCCGTCGCCCTTCGGGTATCCGCCGCTGTCGCCCTTCCCTTCGCCGCCGCTCTTGGTGCCACCGTTCTTGGTGTCGGCATCGCGAGTACGGGTGCGGTCGTCCGGGGCGAGCAGCACCTTCGGGTTGGTCACGACCTGATCGTCCTCAACTAGCCCGGTGCGGATCTCGACGAACTTCTCGTTGTACAGCCCGAGTTCGACTGCGCGGCGTTCGTAACCGGTCGCGGTCTTGACAAACACCTCGCGCTTCCCACCCATCTCGGTGCCGCCGATGATCGACTGCACGGGCACTGTCAGCACCGGATCCTTCACGGTGTCCACGATGATCGTCACCTCGGCGGTCATGTCGGGCGTTAGTTCCTCTCCCTGGATCGGCTTCTTGGTGCCGTTGGGGAGCAGTTCGTGGTCGATCGTGACGAGCGTCTGGTAGAGCTTCACGTCCGAAATCCAGGAGTCGGACTGGCTGGCGACGGTGGCCTTGACGCGGACGTGACCCTCGAACTGGCGTGCCCCCAGCGCGTCCACCCGGATGCTCGCCTTCTGTCCCTCGGACACTTTCTTGTACTCGAAGTCGCGGAGTTTCTCCCGCGTCGCATCAAGGCTTTCCGGCATCTGACCCGCCGCGCGCGCGAACAGATCGGTATTGAGAAACTTCAGTTTGAGTACATCTTCCGCGATGTGGGTGGGAACTCGCACGTCGCCCCGAATGCGGGCGACCATCGCCTCGTGAACCTTGGTGTTCACCTGCATCCGGCGCAGGTTGGGGATGCGGAGCAGTTTCTGCCCCTCCTTGACCTGCGCCCCCTGCTCGATCAATCCCTGACTGCCGCTGCTGCTGAACCGGTTCGACTCGTTTTTGAAGTACACCACCATCGAGTCCGGCTCGATGTCAGCCGGGGCGGTGATCTTGCACTCGTCCAGTTGTTCGTTGGTCTCGCGGAGCGTTTTCATGGCCTGATCGTAGAGTAAGATGCATTTCTTCAAATCCGTGTCGAACTGAACGAGCTTGGCCTCGGCCGAGAGGACGACCTGCTCCAACGTGATCTGGGCGATATCGCGATCGAGGGTCAGTTTGGTGAGATCCCGCTCGCGGTTGCTGGCGAGCAGTTGAGTGAGTTTGGCGCGCTTACTGCGGAGATCCTCGACTGCGCTGTCCATCTTGGACTGCTCTGCCTGGGCCTGGGCGGAACTCATGTAGGAGAGCTTGACCATGCGGTCAGCCCACGCGGATCGCTCGCGATACTGTTGGAGGATGCTCTCGGCCAGTTTCACCTGCCCGGTCTGATCGTCGACGGTCTGGCGGTACGTACCGGCCTCGGACAGCGACGCCATCCCACCGCCGACGGCGGCCAGGGCCGCACGCGTCGGATCGTAGGTCAGTCCGGTGTAGTCCTTCAGGAGGCTGTTGGCGACCGTGAGCGCGGACTCGGCGGAGGCGATGTCTTTCTGGTTCTGCTTGACCGCGATCTCGTAGTCCTTCTCGGCTCGCACCTTATTGGCACGCGCTGTTTCGTAGGCGATCCGTTGGGCGTCTCGCTGGTCCATGAGGGCCGAGGAGTCGAGCAACATGAGGAGTTGACCGGGTTTAACGCGGGAGCCGTCGTCGATAACCCAGTTGATGGTGCTGGCGAAGCCCTTCGAGCCGGCCCGCACCTTGCAGACAATGTCGCGGTTCCCGGCCGATTCAAGCGTGCCCTTCTCGGCAACGGTGACGACGAGCGGCTCCCGCTTGACGGTGTGAAGGAGTACGTCAGCCCGAACGGGCGCAGAGCGAAGGAAGAAATACCAGCCGCCGAGCGCGGCGACCGCGAGGAAGAGCACCGAACCGACGATGAGGAGCACAACCCAGTTGCCCCCGCCACCGTGCGCGGGGAGCTTCCGCGGCCTACTGCCCTGGGCCGACGGGCCGAGGAGAGGGGAGCCGCTCGTTGGTGGAAGGTCGGTTTTGGCCATCGGTTCGGTTGAAGAACTCATCGATCCATACCCCACGGTCATCGAGGTTCATCTGTTCGAGGTCGAGGTACAGTTGCATGCGCCCGGTTTGGTAGGCGACCCAGATCTGGTACAGCGTGTTTTGGGCACTCACCAGCCGGCTCTGGGCGTCCAATACCTGTTGTGTCAGGGCCGCAGCGCTGCCGGCGTCGGTCGCGGCGTTGGGTGCGGGCGGGGCGAGCAGGATCGCTTGGGCGTTGTCCACCTGCGAGTAGCCCAGTTCCACCACCCGCTGTTGGATGCGGTACAACTGGGCGAGGGTTCGCAGATCCCGTAGGTCGCCACGCACGTCATTGGCGATGTTGTCCTCGAACGCCATCAGCGTGCGTCGCTGCCTCTGGTAAGAGATCAGCGCGGCTCGGTAATTATTGCGCTCGGCCCGGCGAATTAAAGGCAGTTCCGCCCGAAACGTTAGCTGGTGGTTACTGCGGTCGGCGGAAAACCCGGTCGGATTGTTCCCACCGGTAGGCGTGTTACTGCTCAAATCATACCGGACGTCGAAGACACCTTGCAGAGAATTTGCCTGAATCGCGATCTGGCGCCACGCATCGACTACCTGCCCGCGTGCGTTCATCAGATCGAGGCGCTGGGCGAGAGCGGTCTGGATCGCGACCGTGTATGCGTCGTCGAGCGGGGCCGCGAGCGTGTCCGTGCCGCTGGCGCCCACCGGCAGCGGGGGCAGTTCCGGCCACTGACTGCGGACCGCAGCGAACCGGTCGTTGCGGCCCTCCACGAGCACCAAGTAGAAGGCGTTAAAGACCGCGCCGAACGCCGCCGGCTGGCTCATGACGGGGTCTTTCTTCAGCCACGGTTGGGCCTCGTACACGCGAACCGACTGCTCGAACTCGCCGAGGTCCAGGTCCGCGTTCACCGCGACCAGTCGGCGGGCAGCGTCTTCTGGTTCTGGCTTCTTGTCGTTCTGCCGCTTGGCCCGTTCGTCGAGCAACTTGATGCGCTCGGTGCGCAACTGCTTCAGTCGCTCCCGCACCTGATCGTCGGTGAGTTTGGCCGAGGACCACGCGTCCCACCGCTCGCCGATCGTCTTCGCGAACGGCGTGCCTCGCACCAGCGGCGAGTCGGTGAACTGCGCGCGCCACCGGGCGCGGAACTGCGCAACCGGTTCCGCCGGGTCGAACTTCGCAGATGCCACTTCCGCCTGCTGCACCTGGGCGTAGACCTCTTCAAACCGACCGAGTTGGAGCCGGATCGGGCGCAACGGGCCGTCGTCGAGGTCCAGCGGGACCGTGACCGGCAGCCCGAGTTGCAACTTGTAGTTATCCAGCGCGTCGAGGAACCCGCGAACGCCACCGACACCACCACCGGCCGATCCGAGGAGTTGCGCGCGGCTGTTCAGGAGGTTGACTTCGACCTGCCCCACCTGAAGATCAGACTGCTGGCCGCCCTCGCGGAACGCCTGATAGAGTTTCAGCAGACGCTCCAGAGACGCGACGTTCTTCCGCTGGTTATTGATGACAGCCGACTGGGTCAGCAGCGGCAGGTAGCCGATGTTCGGTGCGGTCAGGTTCCCGCCGATGCCGCGTCCGAGGTTTGGGGACAACCCTTGAAGTCCGTAGGGGTTGTTCGTGTACCCACCGCCGGCCGCGAGCGCGACGTAGAAGATTTTGCGGAATCGCGTGTACGACCGCATCGCGTAGAGCAGCGTGCGCTCGGTCTGCGTCAGTCCTTCGAGCGTGACCGCGTACCCGCCTCCCTGAAGAAACGGCTGCGCGAGACTGAGCGACAGGTTGCTGATGCTCGTCTGCGGCTTGTCGCCGGACAGGTCGATCACCACCTGATTCGCGAGGCGCACGAGCAGCATCGCGCCTGTGGGAAACAGCTTCGACACGCCACCGGTGGTGTCGAGGCTCCAGCGTTCGCCGCCGCCGGTGAGCGAGCGTCCAGTCGATTCGCGTACCACCTGTTCGGTGAAGAACGCTTGAGCCGCGAAGTTAAACCGCTCCAGCGTGACCGGCAGCGCGCTGAGGTACAGGTCTTCGCGCCTGTCCTGGTACTCGCGCGCGTTGAACAAACCAAGCTCGATCGCCTGATCGAGCTTGATACGGTACCCGGTTTCCGCGGATTCGAGTGCCTTCCGGTAGTCCGCGGCTGGGTCCGCACCGGTAATCAGGATCGGCGGATACAGTTGCGGCGGTCCCTTTCCAAGCGGATCAGTCGGCATCTTGCCGGGGTCGAGTTGCTTCGGATCAAGCGACTTCGGATCGGGGAACGGTTGTACCGGCGGTTGTGGCCTTGCGTCGGTCGGTGGGAGCGGGGGAAGCGGTTGCGTCGGCACGACGACGCCAGCTGGCACGATCTTCCAGTCAGGTTCGGTTACTCCCCTGGCGACGATCACGACCGGCGGGCGCAGTTCGGTAATCGTGGGATGACCGCCGCGATCACCAATAACGACCGGGGACTGAGGGGCATGCTTCGACGCTACCCACGGCCCAAACTCACCGGTCCCGGCAGGGCCGAACGCGGGCGGTGTGATCGGGATCGGCATCGCAGTCGGCGTTTGAGCGGTCGCGGCGGGCTGACTCGCACCGGGGAACCCGCTCGGAACGCTATGGCGCACAGCCGGGCGTTCGCCCGGCAACACCGTCGGTGCGGGCATCAACGTCGCGGGGCCGGTCGGTGCCGGTGGCTTCGGCGCGAGCGCCTTCTGTGGCGCGTTGGGCGGTGTGGCGGGAAGGAACGGCGGGGCCGGCGCGGTCTTCGGCTTCTCGCCCTTCTCGGCCAGGGGAACCGGTAGTGCAGACCCACCGGCGATGTACGAGAACGGGGCCGCGCCGGGCGCGGCGGCGCGTACCGGGTCGGCGGCACGGTTCTCCGCGTTCCATTGTTCGAGCAGCGGGATGTAGCCTTCGCCGTCCACGCGACCGACGCCGGACTTCTTCGTGGGGCGTTGCGGGTTGGGCGAGAGAAGCCGGGCCGCGTAGTCATCGGGCGGGTACGGCGGCCGGTCCGGGTTGGTCTGGTCGGCAAACCGCGCACGTGGGTCCGGGTAGACGTGCCAGTCTTTCTTGACCTGCCAGTCCGGGAACACGTTCTTCTGCGTGATGGTGCCGGTCACGTCTTTGTCGGCGCGCTCGCGATAGTTGTATCGCGCACACCCAGGCCCGAAGACGAGCGTCAGGACCGCGAACCCGGCGACAAAGGGAAGACAGCGAACTGATCCGTGCATGTCGCACCCGTGCGGAACCCGGAACTCCGGCACATCCGGCACCAGTGATATCGACCGCGCAGTTTGTTTGAGTTGAGGGGAACAGCGGGAACCCAGTGAACGAGAAATGCGCGAGTTACCTAACTTGCCCCGGAGGGGATTTGTTGCTTTCTGCCCTCTTCGAGAGCGGAAAGCAACAGAACCCACAAGCCCCACCCTCGCTCACACCAACTGACACGCGGGGCAGCGCTTCGTAAACTCGACGCGAACGTCGATCGTGTCGGCGCGCGGCGGCAGCGCGAGCAACTTCAGTTTGCGCAGTTTGGCGAGGTACGGCACCACCGATTGCGAGACGTTCGCGGTCCCAGCCAAACCGACCGCTTCGAGATCGGGGAACCGCGTCAGCAGGAGCGTCACGCCGGAATCGGTTACCTGCGTGTCGGCCAAGCCCACCGCCTTCAGCCCGCGAAGGTGCGCGAGGTGCATCACGCCCGCGTCGGTCACGCGAACGCAACCGGACAAGTCGATGGCTTCGAGGCCAGGCAAGCCCAAGAGCGACTTGAGTTTGGCGAGTTCGGCGTCGCCGGTCGTGTCCGGGTTGAGCGCGAACCGGTACGCTTCTCCGGGTTTGGCGATGACGTCTCCAGGCAGATTCACACCGCTCAGAACCCACGGCGAATCGGCGGTCGCGGATCGCGAGAACCACGTGCCGCGAAGTGGCACGAGCCACTTCTCAGGCTCAGTCGGGATCGCCTGGGCAACGATCGTTACGGGTGAGGTCGTACCGTCGAGCGCGCCTTTTTCTGAAAGCGCGGGAGAACTCTTCGCCGCTTGCGGCATCGCGGGTGGCACCGCGCGCGCGTCTTGCGAAGCCGCGAGCGGCTTCCTCTCCCCTCCCTTTTCAGGGGAGGGGTTGGGGGAGAAGTTCTTCTTCACTTCCTTCAACTTGTCCAGTCGCTCGGCGAGTTCGGCCGCGTCCTTCGGGCGACCACTCGGTTCGGTGTCCACGCAATCGCCGATGAGGTCGATGAGCGCGTCCGTCACATTGCAGCGTTTCAACTCGCGCTCGAACCGAGTTCCGGGCGCTTCGGTGAGTTTGCCCGTGAGCATCTGAAACGCGATCACCCCCAGCGCGTGAACGTCGTCGCGCGGGTCCGGCTTCGCGCCGCGTGCCTGCTGCGGCGACGCGTACAACGGTGTGTGCGACCCGCGAAGAGACGTTTCGAGCCAACCCGTCATCATCGACTGCCCGACCGCGTTGGTGCGCAGGTAGTCCACCGCGACCCCGCCGATCCCGAAATCCGTAATGCGGAGCCGAACCTCGTTCGGACGACTTTCGGTGTGCAGGAGGATGTTCGCCGGCTTCAGGTCGCGGTGAACGATCGCTGGGGCGAGCCGGTGGAACGTACCGACCGCGTGCGCGAGTTCCTTTAGCGAGAGTACGGTCAGCGATTCGCGCTCGGCTTCGGGAAGAGCCTGCCAGCGGTGAATGAGGTCGGTCAGGTTACCTCCGCCGACGTACTCGTACATCAGCCACGGCGTCTCGCCTTCCATGACCGCATCGAGCAACTGCACCACGTTCGGGTGCGTGCCCTGCTCCATAACGCGACTAATCACGCGGCCCTCGTGCGAAGTGAGTTTCGCGCGCAGTTTCTCGTCGGTGCAGAATTTCACGGCCCGCAGGTGCGGAAGGAACGAGTGACGCGCGAGCCAGACTTCGCCGAACCCGCCGGCGCCGAGGAGTTCTTCGAGCCGCCAACCGGGTCTGCCGGGGAGGTCGCCGCCCGGACGGAAATGCGGCGCACGCATCGGGAGCATCTTCGCGAGGTCTTCGGCCTCGTTCACCGCGAAGTCCGGCGGCACAGTCTTGCCCGTCGGGTCGTCGGCGCGCTTGAGCGACTGCCGCACCGCACCGGGAACCTGCGTGAGATACAGTTCGAGCGTGAGCCGGTCCTCAATTGACCCCTCGTTCAAGACTTGCCGCGCGACCTGTTCGGCGATCTTCTTGGCCTCCTCGGTGCTCGCGGCGGCGACTTTCGCGATCTCCTCGCGCAGTTCCGCAACCTTCTGGCGCTCGCGCAGTAACTTGTACGCTTGTTGCGCGACTTCGACGACGTACGACCCACCGGGGACGAGTTCGCTCAACCCGCGAATTCCCTTGTCGCGAATCGCTAGCGCCACGCACTCAAAAATGGCGAACATGGTTTCTTCCTCGGTCCGCTCTTTGTAGGGTGGGTCAGGGCTTCGCGCAGGCCCACCAGGCATTTCCAAGGGTCAAAACCGGTGGTCTTCGCAAAACCTTGACCCACCACCCTACCAAACGCGACAGTTTGACCCGGGTTGAATTGCGAGTTAAGTTAGATTCACTCACCGAACCATAAGTCCCGTTCGATCGGTCGCCGCGCGTCCCCTCAACGCGAAGCGTCAGCCCCGACTCCGGTTGGGTCAGGTTGTGAATGGCTTGGTCAACCCCGGCGCCGCGCCGCGATCTCGACCTATTCGGCCGAATCGTGAGCTTCGCGGTGTTATTGCTGCCTTGCGCTGTGTTGGGTGGCCTCGGTTATCGCACAGACCTGCTCCCACTCGCTGTGGGGGCAGGGGTTCAGGCCATTTACGCGCTGACGCTCCTGCGCGCCTATCCGGTCTGGCGTCCGCCGGTGAGCGCGTCGCTCATCATCCTGTACCTGATCGCGCTCGCCTGGCTCTGGATCCCGACCCGCGGTTCGTCCGATTGGGCGATTCACCTCGGCCAGTCCGTTCTCCTTCTCATGGCTGTCGCGCTCGCGGCAGTTCACGATCTCATCCAAACCGGGGCGGAACCGCTGCGCCGGGCGAATAAGTGGTGTGGGCGCATCGCGACCCGTGTCCAGTGGCCGCGCCTACTCGCCGACTGCCGCGCGCTGCCAGAAGTGGTTGCGCTGAGGGGTACGGTGTTGGACGAGGTCCGCCCGGTTCTCGCGCTGCTCTCGGACCCACGCCCGGAAGTTCAGTGTGCGGCACTCGGTGTGTTGGAGTATCGCCCGCGGTGGCAGCCCGGGGAAGCTGAGTTGGTCATGAAAACCGCCCGCGAGAGCGACGAACCGGCGGTGCGCGCGGCCGCCACCTACGCGATGGCCGCTGTCGATTCCGCCGACCTGATCGGTGTGCTGGCGAGTTTCCTCCGCGACCCAGCCTCTGAGGTGCGAATCGCCGCCGCCGAAGTGCTCTTGTGGGACGCCGAAGCGCGCTGGACGTTCGCCCGCGAGGGCGTGCGCGAGGCGTTCTCGGACCCACAACTCGCCGCCGAGGGTCCGCTGTTCACGTCCGGGCGCCTCCCTGCCGCGGCGATGGCCGACCTGATTACCTGGGCGGAAGAACACACCCCGCTCGCGCCTCGCGCGATCCTCACACTCGTCGAGCAGTACCACCGCGACCTGACCGACGGTGACCGGCCCGAACTCGCGAGCCAACTCGCTCTGATGACGCTCGACACCAACTCCGCGCCGGCGCTCCGGGTCGAACTTGCGGCGCTACTTCGTGATCACAACTTGCTGTCGGCCGATCTGCTCGACCGCTTGACGAACCTGGATCAGCCCGGTCCGATCAGGTTGTTCGCGGCGGAACAGATGTTGCGCATCAACCCGCACGAATCGGATGGCGTAGACGTGCTTCGCGGGCTTGCGCGTCAGCCGAACCGCGAGATGGCGCTGTCCGTGGCGGGTGTGTTGCAGAACTTGTTGGGCATGGACTTGGGGCTGCCGCCAGGCGAGTTCCCGCCGACGAACAGCAAACTCGCGGCCGACGTGACCCGGCGTGTGCTGTTGTGGGCGAACGGGGCGAACCCAGATCAAATTCGCCCGACTCCCGGCCCGATGGCCGGTCTACAGGGCGCGCCGCGTTCCGCGATGTCCGGCGCCCGCGTTCCAGTGCCGCCCGCACCATCTGCGCCGTACCCGCCGAAGCCGTCCGCACTCCCGCCCGAGGCGCCCCGCAGTCGTGGTGGTTCCAGCGCGTTGTTTTGATGTTTTGGTAGGTGCCGCTGCCGGGCGGCACAGCGACGCAACTGATATCGCCAATCGATTGTTCGCAACATTCGCCCGTGTGGTATCGCGTGCCGCTCGGCAAACGACACCTGCCCAATCACATCAACCGCTTCGACTCCTTCGCCAGCGCCGCCGCGACGAACGTGAGCATCGATCCCGTCATCTCTCCGCGTGCCTCCAACTCCGCGGTGTGCGGAACACCCATCGCGGCCAGTTTCTCGTGCAGTCGGTCGTTGCCGCGGTAACACGCCGCATCGGTCGGCGCGCAGCCGAACCACAGGTGCGGTGGCCAACGGTGCCCGTCGATGTGAAGCACCGCCGAGTCCTGACGGGCGCGCTCGCGGTTGTCGTACATCTCGTCGAGCGGCGTCCCCAAACCGTACCAGTCCTGACAGTCGAAGGCGCCCGAGATGCTCCCCGCGATCGCGAACCGGTCCGGGTGCTTGAACGCGAGCCGCACCGCACCCTGCCCGCCCATCTCCAAGCCCGCGAGGGCGATCGCGCGCGAACCGAGGTGCCACGCGGCTTCCGCCCACGGCACGACCACATCAAGTAAGTAGCGCTCCGGCGTGAGTTCCGCGTCGAAGTCTGGACAGACGCGATCCGCCCACCAACACTGACCGCCGTGCGGCGCGACACACCGCAGTCGGTGCTGTCGCAGCCCCGCTGTGAAGGTGGCATCGATCGCGGGTGATTCTTCGCTTAGGGAGTGGAGGTAGACAACGCCCAGCGAAAGTGAGCTATCCGGGTTGAACACATCGGCCAACTTCGTGCCGATGGTGGTTTGCGTCCAGCCGTCGAGCATGGGAACTCCTTTTGAAGAGAAGGGGAGAAGGGGTGAGGGGAGAAGGGGAGACAAGACGAAGGCACTTCGCTCTGTCTTGTCACCCCTTCTCCCCTCACCCCTTCTCCCCTTCTCTTCTTCCCCTACTCAGTGCGGGCCTTCTTCAGTTTCTCGCTCACCTTGCGGCGGCGCTCGCCGTCGCGCTTCGACAGGTCTTCGTGCTTGAGCGCCTTCTCCCACGCGGCGATGGCCTCCTTCTTCTGGCCCAGCGCCATGTGGCAGTCGGCGAGGTGGTCCCAGATTTCCAGGTGGCTACCGTCCTCGTCGTCGGCCGCAGCTTCCTTCAACGGCCCGAGCGCCTCCTTGTACTTCTTCTGCTTGAACAGCACCCACCCGAGGCTGTCGAGGTACGCGGCGTTCGCCTTCACCTCGTCGATCTTCCCTTCCTTCTTGAACTTCTCCTTTTCCTTCTTGTCGAGGTCGATGGCGTCTTTGATAAGCTTCTCGGACTCCTCTAATTTCATGTCGTTGTCACACCAGATGAACCCGAGGTCGTTCTTGTACGTGGGATTGTTTGGGTTCCGCTTGATGAGGGTCTGGAGTTCCTTCGCGGCATTCTCGACGTCCTTGTTATCAACGTGCAGCCCGGTGAGGATGTACCGCGTCCGGTCCGTGAACCGGTCCTTCGCCTCGCCCTTCAGGGTCTTGCTCGCCTCGATCTTCTCGAGCGACGCGGTGTACGCTTGGATCGCGGCTGGTAGTTTGCCCTGTTCGCGCAGAACCCAGCCCTTGAGTTGGAAGAAGTACCAGCCGCCCTTGTCGGCCTCGATGAGCAAATCGGCGAGTTTCAGTGCCTCGGGGAACTTCCCTTCCTTGGCGGTCGATTGCACGAGCCGTTCAAGAATGAACGGCTTGGCATTCTCATACTCTTCCGGTCCCATGTCATCGACGAACTTCTGGCACGTCTCCGATACCATCGCGTACTTCTTGTTGTCCCAATACATGTCGATCAGGCCTTCGTAGGCCTGAACCATCTTGGTGCCACTCTTGAGCTTGGTCGCGGCCTCGATGAGGAATTCGTAGAACGGTTCGGCAACCTCGTACTGCTTGTTGAAGTGAGCGAGCCTCGCGACCATCATCCCGCCGTTGAAGTTGAAGGGGTTCTCCTTGCCCTTCGACTCTTTCAGCATCTTGCCGGCCTCGGTCACCAACTTCTTCGCCTTGTCCTTGTCCTTCGTCAACGCGATCAATTTGGTGCGCTGCGCGTCGTCGCCGGTGACGGAGTTGAGTTTCAGTAGCTCCGCACGCAGCGGGTCCTTCTTCTCGTCGTCGGCCGCGCGTGTCTGCCCATTAATCAGGACCGCGAACGCGAACGCAGCGATCACCAGAACCGCTCGTCGTACACTCGCCGTTACCATGGCGCTCCTCACTAAGGAAGATGGCGAAGCTCTACCCGTGGTGACGATTCTACCGACGCGGTGTAACTGGTGCCATGCCGCTTTCAGCGTACCATTCCCCGGTGAGAACATGAACCTACAATCACATGCACCGCACCTTCAGACGGTCTGGAGTTGAGCGGCGGAACTGGTGAGGGATCAGGATGAAGACGTTCGCACTGGCAGTCGGATTGGTCGCGTGCATGGCAATGGTAGCGCGCGCCAACGAGCAGACGGACCTGACCGGCAAGTACACTCTGGTAACCGGCAAGAAGAACGGTGCCGCCGTGGACGACACCGCGAAGAAGGCGGAATACACCGCGACCGCCGACAAGTTCACGATCAAGGGCGGTGAGATCACGTTCGTGATGAGTTACAAGATCATCGATGCGAAGGTGAACCCGGTCACGATCGATATGGAAATCCTCGAAGGACCGGCCGGAACGAAAGGCTCGAAGGCCGTGGGCATCGTCGAGGTGAAGGGCGACATGGTCAAACTGGCCTACTCGCTGGATAAAGAGAATCGGCCGAAAGACTTCGACGGCAAAACCGGCTTCTACTTTGAACTGAAGAAGGAAAAGGCGAAGTAAGGTCTGACGTGGCCGGCTTCCAGCCTGCCTCTTCCGCACAACGGCAGGCTGGAAGCCCGCCGGAAACCTGCCCCACAAGTTAGGGCCCGTCCATGACACGCATCACCATCGCCGCCCTCGCGCTCGCCGCACTCGTCATCGCTTCCGCTCCGGCGGACGAGAAGCTCAAAGGCATCGCGTGCCGATCCGTACACCTCAGTTACCCGGCACCCGAAGGGGTCGCTTTCTACAACGAAATGACGGTCGAGAAATCTTCGGACGGCACGTATTTCATGGCCGCGGGGTGGGGCAAAGGGTACTTCGGAATTCAGGAACTCGCGAACGGCAAGAAACTCGTGCTTTTCTCCGTGTGGGATCCGACGAGCGGCGACGACCCCAAGAAAGTGGACGAAACGAAGCGCGTGAAGATGCTGCACAAGGACACCGCGGTTCGCGTACAGCGGTTCGGCGGCGAGGGCACCGGCGGGCAGTCGTTCTTCGATTACGAGTGGAAACCAGGCACGATGTACCGGTTTCTCGTGACCGCGAAGCCCGACGGCGACACCCGCACCGCATACAGCGGTCACTTCTTCGTACCCGAAAAGAAGGAGTGGAAGCACCTGGTCACGTTCTCGACGATTACAAAAGGCGATCTACTGAAGGGTTGCTACTCGTTCGTCGAAGACTTCCGCCGAAACAAGGTGTCCACAACGAAAGAGCGACGCGCGACCTTCGGCAACGGCTGGATCAAGCCCGCGAAAGGCGCGTGGGTGCCGCTCGATAAGGCACGCTTCACCGCGGACGCGAACCCCGTGCTGAACATCGACGCGGGCGTGACTGCGGGACACTACTTCCTCTCGACTGGCGGCGACATCGAGAACAAGACCACGAAGTTGAAGGAGCTAATCGCGCGCGACAAGGAAAAGAACGACGCGAAGCCGCCCGCGGACTTGCCCAAGATCGAGTGATGAGTAAAGGGCGAAGGCCAGAGGCCTAAATGCCTCTGGCCTTCGCCTTTTACTCATCACTCATCACTCATCACTCATCAAGGAACTTCTTGAATTCGACTTGGTAGCATGTCGTGTTGCTGTTGCCGCAGAACAGGAACTTGCCATCTGGACTAAACGCGAGCGATTGCACTGAGCCGTCGAACGCACGAGCCACCAGTTGACGGCCGCTCAACATGTCCCAGCACCGCACAATGCCATCGTCGCTGCCGCTCAGCAGATAACTGCCCGAGGGGTCAAACACCACCACGTTGATGTTCTGTTGGTGCCCGCCGAATACGAACTCCGTGTGTTGCGTCTTCGCGTGCCACACGTACACCGCGTCATCCAGTCCGGCGCCCGCGAGATACTTCCCCTGCGGGTCGAACGCCAGCGAGGTCACACCGGTGTCGTAGGTGTGGAGTTTTTCCCTCGTCGCCACGTCCCACACACACACCGCGCCGTCGCGCTCGCCGGTTCCCATGTAATCGACGCCGCCGCACGCGATCAGTTTCCCGGCCGGGTGGAACGCGAGTGACTCCAGCGTGCAGGCATCCGCGGCTTCCACGATGATGAAATCCGGCTGGCCTGTCTCGCAGTTCCAGAGCCAAACGAGACCATCGGCTGGGCTGGTGTGCGCGAGCGTCTTCGAGTCCGGGCTGAACGTAACGAACCCGATCGGCGGCTTGGTCGCTTCGAGTGAAGCCACAAGCTGACCGACGGTCACGTTCCAAAGTTGGGCGAAGTGGTCCGTCCCGCCGACGCCAAGCCACTTCCCGTTAGGGCTGGCCGCGACCGTGAACGCCGGGCAGAGGTTCGTCGGCGCCACTTCGTCACCGGTATCAACGTCCCACACGCGAACGTTCGCGGAGCCAGAACTGGCGAGACGGAGCGGCGTCCCGGGAATCACTGCGATCGCGTGCCGACCACGTGGGTTCGGACCGGCGATCAGTTTGCCGTCACGAACATCCCACACGTGAACGACGCGATCTACCCCCGCGCTCGCGAGTTTCAGCCCATCGGGGCTGAAGCAGAGGCACTTGATTTCGTCGTTGTGCCCGCGAAGAACCGGACCGCGTGTGGCGGCTTCCGCGTCGAGCCACAGGTGAATGTCGAACTCCGAGTCGGCGCACGCGAGGTACTTGCCGTCAAGGCTGAACGCGACCGTTACCACTTGGTCCGCGTGGCTATTCAGCAGCATCAGCGGGTCCGGGTGCGGCGGGCGCCACACGCGAGCCGAGGTGTCCCAACCCGCGGAGATCAGGAGCTTTGAATCGGGACTCCACGCGAGCGCCGGGATGCGGTCGGTATGGCTCTTCAGTTCGGCGACCGGTTTGTGCGTGACGGCGTCCCAAACACGCACGCTCAGGTCTTCGCCGGCAGTTGCGACGAACTGACCGTTGGGCGAAAAAGAAATCGCCGCGACGCCCATTCGCGGGTGCGCCTCGATCTCACCGACGGACTTGTTCGCGGCGATGTCCCAGAACCGGAGTTTGCCGTCTTCGTGGCCGCTCGCGACCGTCCCGCCGTCGGCGCTGAATGCGATCGCGGTGACCCACGCCTCTTCTTCGCCGCGCTGTTCGATCCGGTTGACGAGTTGCCCGGTGTTCACATCCCACAGCAGCAGATCGTCGTTGCCGCTGGCGAGCAGTTTCGCACGGGGTCCGAAGCACCACAAAGTTTCGAGATCGCTCAGAAAGCGCCGCGCCAGCAATTCCCCATCCGACGCCCAGTGCCATAACACGCCGCTCTCATCGATAGAGAACAGCGAGCCGTCGGTAGCGAACGCGATGCCCGCGATGTCGCCGTCTGTGTGGAACTGCGGTTCGCCGAACACGCGATTCACAAGGGGCGACGGGCGCACCGGCGTGGTATCTTCTGGGTGCGTAGTTGTGGGTGTGGACATGAAAGCCCTTGTGTATACTCGGTCCAAGTTCCGGCGCTGGGGGAGGCGCGGTGCTGGTGCTTCGACTCTAGAACAGCAATTCGGATGGGGCGAGAAAAACAACCGGAGAAGACGGAAAAATCGGCGGATCAAGAAGAGTGAGCCTGATCTTGATTATTGCCACGTCTGAATGTTATCACCAAGACGCGAAAATGACAGCCGGGGTGGGCCGTCGAACGGGTCGATTACGAAGTTAGGAGGCACGCGATCGGTGCTCTTGTTGCGACCACGCGATCGCCGATGATTATCAACCCGCTCGGGACCTGCACACGTCGTGTACCTCCTAATTCGCAACCGACCCGTTCGACGGTCCGGCAGGGCAAGTGGTCAGTTCGGCACCACGACCGCCACGTTGTTCGTGACGGATTGTCAGAAGTGTTGTTGTGTTGGTGTCGGTGGGAGCATACCTTCGGATCTTGGCACTGGTTGTCGAATTCCGAGGAGGGTTCTTCGATGGACTGGCCCGCGTTTACTCGGCGGTTACTACTGGCAGACGGTCGGATCGATGCGGCCGAAACCGCGATGCTCCGGCGGGCGGTCGTGACAAACGGGCGCGTTGATCGCAGCGAAATCGCGTTCCTGATGCTGTTGAAGCGGGAGGCGACCAGCGTCCACCCCGACTTCGACGAGTTCCTCTTCCAGGTCGCCCGTTCGGTCGTGATGGCCGACGGCGACGTGTCGGACGCGGAAGCCCTCTGGCTCCGCGAGGTGCTGATGTCCGACGGTCAGGCGACAGAACAGGAACGGCGGTTCATGACCCGCCTCCAGTCGGAAGCGAAAAGCGTGGGAAAAGAGTTCGAGCGCCTGCACGCCGACGTGATGCGCCCGGTCCAAACCGACTTCTGGTGGTGAGTGCGTCGGGGGCCGAATGTGGAATGCACAACCCAAACCCACGGCGGGTTGCACTTCGCTGTGGATTTCGACGCGTCCGGCGAGTTTTGCGGACGTCCTACATTCGCTTCGAGCCGACGACACGTTTCAACCCGAAGACCCAGAACGCGACGACCTACTCGCCATGCTGGCATACGCCGCGGATGGCACACATCACAAGGAGGCGAACCACGTTGACACGAACCGGATGAGTTGATGCACCTCTGAAATGAACTGACGACGCCCGCGAAGCCGCAAGCAGCGACCACTTTCGGGTCAGCGCGTAACAGCCTTTCGCACCCTTCTCGTGCCTGCCTTGATTCGCTGCACACCGGTGTCTAGAATTCCGCAGGCTTCCAACGCTCCTCTCCCGGTCCCGTCGAGACGGTCGAACGCAACGGGTCACCACCGAACGGCCACAAGCCCTTCTTTGAGACCTTTTGCTCGTTCCTTCTCAAACGGAATAAGATGAGCAAGGAGCCAAACACGGTCTGCCGCGTTGCGGCGTTAGCAGATTCATCCCCAATCGCGGGAGACGGCGTCGATGTATGAACGATTCACGGATCGCGCACGCAAGGTGATGCAGCTCGCCAACCAGGAGGCGCAGCGATTCAACCATGAGTACATCGGGACCGAGCACGTTTTGCTCGGCCTCGTCAAAGAAGGCTCCGGGGTCGCGGCCAACGTACTCAAAAACCTCGACATCGACCTGCGCAAGATCAGGCTCGAAGTCGAGAAGATCGTGCAGCACGGGCCTGGCGGTGAACAAGTGGTGATGGGCCGACTGCCCCACACGCCGCGGGCCAAGAAAGTCATCGAGTACTCCATCGAGGAGGCTCGCAACCTGAACCACAACTACGTCGGCACCGAACACCTGCTACTTGGCCTCTTAAGGGAACAAGAGGGCGTCGCAGCCCAAGTGCTGATGAATCTCGGTCTCAAACTCGAAGACGTGCGTGAAGAAGTCCTGAACCTGTTGGGCCACAACATGCCGAACGAATCCGAAGGCGGTGGTGGGCGAGAAGGCGGGTCCGAGCGCAGCGGATCCGAGCGCGCCGGCCGCAGCAAATCCAAGACCCCGGCCCTCGACAGCTTCGGCCGCGACCTGACCGAGTTGGCCCGACAGGGCAAACTCGACCCGGTCATCGGCCGGCAAGCCGAGATCGAGCGCGTTATCCAAATTCTGTCGCGTCGCCAGAAGAACAACCCGGTGCTCCTCGGCGAAGCAGGCGTCGGCAAGACCGCCATCGTGGAGGGTCTCGCACAACTGGTCATCGACCAGAACGTGCCCGAGATCCTCCGCGACAAGCGAATCGTCGTACTCGACCTCGCGATGATGGTCGCGGGCACGAAGTACCGCGGACAATTCGAAGAACGCATCAAGGCGGTGATGAATGAGGTGCGCCGCGCGAAGAACACGATGCTATTCATCGACGAGTTACACACGCTCGTTGGAGCTGGCGGTGCCGAAGGCGCGATTGACGCCAGCAACGTGCTGAAGCCGGCACTGGCTCGCGGTGAAATCCAGTGCATCGGGGCGACCACGCTCGACGAGTACCGCAAGTACATCGAGAAGGACGCGGCCCTCGCTCGCCGGTTCCAGGCGATCATCGTGAACCCGCCGTCGATGGCGGAAACGGTGGAAATCCTGAAGGGTCTCCGCGACCGCTACGAGGCTCACCACCGCGTTCAGATCACCGATGGCGCGCTCAAGCACGCGGTCGAACTCAGCGAACGATACATCACCGGGCACTGCCTGCCGGACAAGGCCATCGACGTCATCGACGAAGCCGGCGCGCGCGTTCGGTTGAAGGGCATGACGCGTCCGCCTGACCTGAAAGAGTTGGATGAGAAGATCGAGAAGCTGAACCAGGAAAAAGAAGCCGCGGTGATGGACCAGGACTTCGAGCGGGCCGCGAGCCTGCGCGACCAGTCCGAAAAACTCCGCAAGGAGAAGGAAACCACGCACAAGCAGTGGCGTGAGAAGGCCAAAGAGACAGACGGAGTGGTCGACGAGGAAGTGGTCGCGGAGGTCGTCAGCAAGATGACCGGCGTGCCGCTCCGCAAGGTCGGCGAAGACGAAACGCGTCGGCTCCTCAACATGGAAGCCGAACTGCACAACACCGTCATCAGTCAAAATGAAGCGATTCACGCGATCGCGAAGGCGGTGCGCAAGTCGCGTTCCGGGATGAAAGACCCGAAGCGCCCCATTGGGAGCTTCATCTTCGCAGGCCCGACCGGTGTCGGTAAGACGCTGCTCGCCAAGCAGCTCGCGAAGTTCATGTTCGCGGACGAAAACAACCTCGTGCAACTCGACATGTCGGAGTACATGGAGAAGCACAACGTGAGCCGCTTGGTGGGTGCCCCTCCGGGCTACATCGGCTACGAAGAAGGCGGTCAGTTGACGGAGAAGATCCGCCGCAAACCGTACTCGGTGGTGCTGCTCGACGAAATCGAGAAGGCGCACCCGGACGTGTGGAACATGCTGCTACAGATCATGGAAGAGGGCCGGTTGACCGACAACGTGGGTCGCGTGGTGGACTTCAAGAACACCATCCTCATCATGACCACGAACATCGGGGCCGAGACGATCGTCGATCAGGCCGACATGACGAGTCCGTTCCGCGTCGGCCTCAAGCAGAACGCCGAGGCCAGCTACCAGGACATGCAGAAGAAACTGAAGGGGCGAATGGAGAAGGAATTCCGGCCCGAGTTCCTGAACCGTCTGGACGAGATCATCGTGTTCCGATCGCTGACCAACGACGACCTGAAAGAAATCGTGAACATGGAACTCGGCAAGGTCTCCAAGCGACTCGTGGAGAAGGGCATCAAACTGACGGTCACGGAAGAGGCGAAAGAGTACTTGATCTCGAAGGGTTCGAGCACCGAGTACGGGGCGCGCCCACTGCGCCGGGCCATCGAGCAGTACCTCGAGGACATGCTCGCTGAGGAACTGCTGAAGGGCACGTTCGTGGGGACCGACACGCTGACAGTGAAGTTGGTAGAGGAGAACGGCGAAAAGAAGCTGGGCTTCGACGCCCACACACCCACGCCCGTCGCTGCCAGCCAGTGAGTTCGAGCCGCTTGCGGCTTGGCGAGTGATTCGCGAAGCCACAAGCGGCTCAGAAAATCATTTGCGGTCGATTCCAGAAGGCCACGCGCTTGCCGCGTGGCCTTCTTCTGTTATCGTGACCTCATCACAGCATTGCCTTCGCGATGGGTCATGTCATGTACGAGCGGTTCACGGACCGGGCGCGGAAGGTGTTGCAACTCGCACAACAAGAAGCCGTGCGATTCAGTCACGAGTACGTCGGGACCGAACACGTGCTGTTGCGACTGCTGGCCGAAGGCTACGGGGTCGCGACCAACGTACTCAAGAACCTCGACATCGAACCACGCAAAGTGCGAGCGGAAGTCGAGAAGGCGATCCGACCGGGCCACAAACCGGGCACGGGGCAACTCCCGCACACGCCTTTCACGGACAAGGCAATCGAGTACGCAATCGAGGAAACCCAGCACTTCAATCATCAATTCGTCGGCACGGAACACCTGCTGCTCGGCCTTTTGCGCGCGAGCGAAGGCATCGCAGCCCAGGTGCTGACAAACCTCGGTCTGGATCTCGACGACGCGCGCGAGGAGGTCAAAAACCTGTTGGGCCACGGCCCGCCGCGCCCCGAAGCCACCTCGGAGCCGGTGGTCGCGTCGTCCGCTGTTCAGGCCATGCCGAAGGATCTCTCAGACGAGCAACTGCAGGTCGTGCGCAAGCGCATTCAACTCCTCACCGACAACAAGGAAGCGTTCGTCGCGGACGAGGACTACGAGCAAGCCGCGACGTGCCGCGACGAAGAGGAAGCACTCACGCGCCTGCTCGCGTGGTACGCGTGGGGACAGTCGCGCCAGTGATTTCACTTCACCCGGTACACGATGTACGCGGGGTCGGAATACACTTCTTCCTCCAAGAAACTCGCCACGAACGGCCGCGACTGCGGCGCGACGACGTGCGTGATGCCCTCCCGCTTCAGCACCTCGTAGAACTCGTTGTCCCGCACGCTCTTAGCGTAGAAATCGACGGCGAGCGTCATCCGCCGGCGCCACTCCTTCACCTCGTCCGCGGCGTACGGCACTGACTTGAAATCGACGTACAGGCGCGCACCGGTCGCGAGCCTGAATCGCTGTAAATCCACGGGTATCTGGTTCGTTCCTTCCTTCGCGCGCGGCGGCGGCTTGAAGGTGTTCGACACTGCCCCGCGCCCGCTCCCGACCTTCGGAAAGTCGGTCGGAATCAGGTACACGTCGTCCGGTTTCGCGGTCGCGCGAACGTGGTCGTAGAATTCGCGTTCGTCAACGGTGCGGTAACCGAGTCCGCACGCGATCACGACCACTCCGCCCGCGACCGTCGCGAATAATCCCACGATTGCGGCGAGTTCGGCCCACTTCCCCGGCGGCGCATACACGAGTAGTTTCGCGACGATGATCGCGGTCGCGACCGGCACGAGCAGCACCGAGATTCGCCACGGAAACGCCAGCGCGAGCGAGTCACTGCGAACGATCAACTGCAAGCCGGTAAGGAGCGCACTGCCGAGCGCCGCGAACGCCAGCGCGCGCCCAAACCCAGTGCCTCTCACGAGCAACAAACCGAGCGCGATCCACGCGAGTTGCAACCCCGAGATCAGATCGAACCACCGCGACGGCAAGCAGTGGTGCGGAATGCGCACGTTCGCGAGGAGGTACAGCGCCTCTTGCGAACATTCTTCAAACGGGCTGAATCGCCAGACGGTGTACGCGATCACCGGCACGACGACCACCAGCGCGACCGCGCCAGCGACAACGCCGGTGCGAGTTCGCCCGTCACGATTCAGCGCGAACACGAACCCTGCCACGAGCAACCCGGCCGGCAACAAATAGGTGGAGTGGAACCAGCACGCGCCTGCGGCCAGAGCGCAGGCGAGCGTCGTGCGCCCGTGCGCGAACGCTCCGACCGCGAACACGAGCAGCACGCCGAACGCCGACGGCTGGATCCCCGGTCCGAGTAAGTACTGCGCCGCGACCCCGACTTGGAAATACCACGGATAATCCACACCCGCGGCTTCCACCGACAGCCACCTGAGAATCGCTGCGTGCGTCGCAATGAAGAGCGTGGCGAAAGTAACCCGTGCCGCCCGCGTATCGGGGAAACCCGGGACCGCCGCGACCAGCCACCGCACCGCGACAAAGTAGGTCATCAGAAGCGCGAAGTACGCCGGTTGGAGCAACCACGGGTGAACCGAATACGCACCGGCGACAACAAGAGAGAACAGCGGGGTCGGGTCGCGTGTTGTCGCGAGCCAGTCGTTCGCGAGGTACCCTTCCCCCGCGAGCGCGGCCCCGTGTAGCAGGTACTGGTTCTGGTTCGAGTAGAACAGTGGTGACTGCGTGTGCGCCGCCGCGAACGCGACCGCGAGCAGGACCATTTCGAGGAGTTGGCGAGTGCCGGTCGCGCGAATGGTCGCGAGGGGTGCGCCGCGTTCGGTCACGGTCTACCGCCGTTCGTAGAAGTTGCCGGGCAGCCGGCGGACGACCTTCTTGACTTCCAACTGCACGAGTGAGCGAGTAAGGTCGCCCACCCCCAAGCTCAATTCGCGCGTCAGTTCGTCCGCGTGCCTCTTCGTCGCGAGCGCGTCGAAGACGCGCTGTTGGACAGGGTCGAGTGGGGGCATTGGCGGAGCTGGTGTCGCACCCTGTTTGTCTTGTTGCTTGTTTGGTTCTGTTACCTGAACAGATGGCTGACGCCCGCTCGCCACGGACGTAAAGTCAGCCGTCGAAATGCCCTTCAGGTCTTCTATCACGTCGTCGGCGTTTCGGATGAGTCTGGCACCTTTGCGAATTAGCTCAAGACAGCCGGCACTCGCGGAACTGTCCGTGGCGCCCGGCACCGCGAACACCTCGCGACCCTGCTCGCCCGCGTGTGTCGCAGTGATCAGCGCGCCGCTCTTCGCGTTCGCTTCCACAACGACGATCGCGCGACTCAACCCGCTAATGATGCGGTTCCGCGCCGGGAACATCCCCGGTTGCGGCGCGACAGTCATCGGTGTTTCGGTGACCAAACACCCTTGCTTCGCGACCGCGTCCGCGAGGTCCGCGTGTTCCGGCGGGTAGATCGACGACAGCCCGCCCGCGAGCACCGCAACCGTGCGCCCGCCCGCGTCTAGCGCCGCCCTGTGCGCGACGCCGTCGATTCCGCGAGCCAGACCGGAAATGATCGTGAAGCCGGCACGCACGAGATCGCGTGCAAGTTGCTCGGCCATCTTCCGCCCGTAAGCGGTGCAGGCGCGCGAGCCGACAATGCCAATCGCGTTCACGTCGGCGTCCGCCCACTCACCACGGAAGTACAATAGTGGCGGAGGCGCGACCACGGCTGCGAGCGGCGCCGGGTAGCCCGCGGAGCCGAGCGGCACCGGTGTCACGCCATGCTTTTCGAGCAGCGCGAGTTCGGGGCCGGTGTTCACCGTGCGGAGCGCTGCCGCGAGCGACCCGGCCAGCTTTTCCCCGATGTGCTGAATCTGAAGCAACTCGTCTGCTGTGGCCCGCAGCGCCGCGCTCGCCGAACCAAACCGCTCCAGGATCGCTGCCGTCAACTTCGGGCCGAGACCGGGCACGAGCGCCAGAGCGAGGTGATCGTTCATGTCGGACATCACGATTCGTGTCTCGCGGAGCAGAATTGCCAATTCGCCATCAATATTCAGTTCCACGATACCCGATAGCCGATACAACCGACACACCCGATTCTTATTGTGTGCTGGCGGTCGTGTTTCACGTGGTACATAATGCGGTCCCCGGACCAATTCAGGAGATGGCCGTGTTCGGCAACGGCAACAATCACAAGTTAAAAATCTTCAGTGGGCGTGCCAACCGGCCGCTGGCTGAGGGAATCGCCAAGGTACTCGGCGTGCCGCTCGGCAACATGACGATCGGCGATTTCCCCGACAAGGAGACGAGCGTCCGCATCGAGGAGGACGTGCGCGGCCGCGACGTGTTCATCGTTCAGCCGACCTGCACGCCGGTGAACGACCACCTGATGGAACTGCTCATCATCCTCGACGCTTTCATGCGGGCCAGCCCGGCGCGCATCACCGCGGTGCTGCCCTACTACGGTTACGCACGCCAAGACCGCAAGGACAAGGGCCGGGTGCCGATCTCCGCGAAGTTGGTCGCCAATCTCATCACCAAAGCTGGTGCCGACCGCGTCCTCGCGCTCGACTTGCACGCGGCACAAATTCAGGGATTCTTCGACATTCCGGTGGACCACCTGTACGCGGTCAAGGAGATCGCCAAGCACGTTCGTGGGTTGAACATCTCGCAGGACGAACTCGTCGTTCTCAGCCCAGACGAGGGGAGCATCAAGAAGGCGCTCGACTTCCAAAAGAACGTGGGCGGCAAAATCGCGGTGGCCGACAAGCGAAGAACCAGCGCGACCGAGATCAAGCACGGGCACCTGATCGGCGCGTCGGTCGAGGGCAAGTCGGTCGTGATCTACGATGACATGATCTCGACCGCGGGAACCATAGTGGGTGCGGTGAACGTGGCGCGGCAGAACGGGGCAAAACACGTGTACGTGTGCGCCACGCATGGCGTGCTGTGCGGCCCGGCCATCGAGCGGTTGAAAGCAGCGGCGATCGACCAGATCGCCATCACCGACAGCATCCCGATGTCGCCGGAGAACCAGTTGCCGAACATCAAGGTGATTTCGGTCTCGGCCCTGATCGCCAACGCGATCCAGCGCATCCACGGCAACGAATCGGTCAGCGACCTGTTCAAGGACGAACCACCGGGCGGCAAATAGAGCCGACGTTCATTCCTGTAGCACGGGGGCTGCATGTTCAGCGGTGAAGAATCCATGCGCATCCGTTCCGCTCTGCCCCGCGAGGAGATGGAAAACGTTGTCGCCGACGCGCTGGACCGGTTGGGGGCCGTCAAGTTCACCGGCCGGAGCCGGTTCCGGGTGCGCGCCGGGCGGTTCGATTCCGCGCTGGCGAACGTCACCATCGATGGCGAACTGACCAAAGGGCGCAAGGACGGGGAGTGGAACCTGACGCTCTTCTATCAGGTGAAACCGTCCGCGCTGTGCTGGGTGATTGCTATCGTGGGCTTCATCTTCCTCTTACTCGGCCCGCTCATCTTCTTGGCTCCAAACAGTACAAAGAACGACGTTCAAAGGGCGGTTTACCGAGCCGCCCGCGATGCCGCCGATGGCGTTGAAGACGAAGGGGAACGAACGAAGGACTGATGCCTGGATGACTTTTGGCGTCCCCCCGTTCATGGTCCCCCGCCGCCGGCCCGGTAGAACGTGACCGCCGGTCCGAACATCCCTACACTAGGCTGATCGGAAGTTCGAGTTGACAGTGTTTTTGGTTCATCCCCGTTCTGGAATCAGTTCGCCGGGGGAACGGAACTTTTCGCTGGAAAAGCAGCGGAATTCACGAGCCGTGTGAACCAAAAACGGGATCGAACTCGAACCAATA